>DASSAH010000066.1:0-5872 GCA_035685585.1 Coriobacteriia bacterium | reverse complement strand
CGCGATCGCGTCGAAGCTCAACTCACGACCCAGGAAGCGCCTCGGCTACAAGACCCCGGAGGAATGCTATGCACGATCGTAGGAAGTGCGCCGGAAAGCGAAGCCGTGCACTTCAAACTTGAACTCAGCCCTCCGACTCGTCGTCAAGATAACTGGCGCGCAAGGCCGCAAGCATTGCTACCGCCTCTGCTAGTAGCCTAGCTACGACTTCGGGCTTCCTGAAAGGATCCACCCCAAGCCGCGCGATTGTCTTCTCGTACGCAGAACCCTTCCGGTGGCCAGATCCAGTGGACCGGAGCAGCTGCAGATCCTTTAGGAATTGGATTGAGGACTCGGCTCCCGCGAAACCTGTTGATGCAAAGTATGCGGCCAGCTTCCCAAGCCCCTTCGCGCCCTCTGGGACTTCGCCGGCTGCGGATGCGATCTCCTTCTCGTTAAGCGAGTCCACGAGCAGCTTGGTCAAGTGAAGGACTTGCTCGTCCAGCTCTGACTGAGAGTTGGTGACGGGGATCCTGATTGTGTCGAGAAGGTGGGTGTCACCTGCCGCAAGCGGCAGAAAGAATGGCCAGCCGAACTTGCCCGACCAGTCCTCAGAGAACCGCTCATAATCTCCCTTGAATACGAGATCGGGCACCTTCGGGTCAGTGAACTGTGCCAAGAAGCTCCTACGGAAGTTGGTTTCGCTGACTCCGCCTTCCGGTGGAATGTTGAACTGCCGCCAATGGAGACGTTCCTCGTATGGGAGGTCGCGGCCCAAGTCCCCCAGGAATACGGTCACGTACGACTCGAGGTCGTTGTCAATTTGGCAGCTCCACAGACCGAGACAGGATAGTCGTCCATCCGACACGGTGTAGCGCTCGGGTTCAGCGAAGTACTTGGCCAGCACCTCACGCCGGAAGTAGACCGGCGTTAGGTAGTTCGGTGCTTCGGGATTTGCCCCGAAGTAGTTGGCCAGCCGGTCAGGCTCGGACGTGTACTCGATATCGCGCCCCTCTTCATCGACGCCGATGATGAACGCGACCTCGGGATCATCGTCGCCGTCGAATGGCCATATCCCGGCCTGCTCCAGGGACGGCGGAGGCAGAATGACCTTGAACAGAACGCGCGAGAAGGTCGAGTACTCACGCCGGAAGTCGCAGGCCACGACGTTACGCGACCATCTTGTGCAGTCGTCGGCGCCAGACTCGTGCCGTTCGCCCACCTCGTCCAGCGAAACCGGTGAGTATCTGAGCGAGTCCACGTAGAGTGCCAAGTTCCATCGTGTGCCCGCCTGGAACTGCCGCAGGTACTTGAGTCGGGCCTTCACCTCGTGGTCAGTGATGCGCACTACTTCGATCTCTCGCCCTGAATCATCGAAGTCCAGAAGGAGACCGCGTGCTGCGTCATGGGCTAGACCGTGGTACAGACGGAACTCCTCGTCCATTTCGGAGTACGTGGGGAACGCGCCGTAGAACGAGCGGCGATGAACGAGCGCGCGCTTTCCGTCCCGCCCGCCATACCGATGATACGTCGTCACCCGTTCGCCACTGGCGCCGCTCTGACTGAACCCCGGACTGCCGTCGCCAATCATCAAATCCCAGTCATCAGCATCGAGGGCTCTCTTGGCCGCATCGTCATCGAGGAGTGCACACCACATCCCGAAGCGACCAGAGTCATCGTCACCGCTAACGTACAGCGACTGCCACTGCTCCTTGCCGACCAGAGGGAATACGCCCTCGAGAATGTCGGTCTGCAGCAAGTAGTCGTGGGACGTGGTATCTGGAACTGACACCGGAGCATCCTCCCCAACTGTGGCATGGCTAACGCCTGGCGGATGAGCGGCGGCCCACCCGCTTGCATGATTCTAGCGCTCGTGGCCGTCCGCCCGATGCCTTTGTCAGGACGACCGGCGCTCTGCATCTGAGTAGCGCGACACTGAGTAGCCGCCCCTGATAGGGATGAACTTCGAGAAGCGCGGCGCGATAGCGTTCGCTGGGCAGCCATAGATGCACCGCATGCACATCAGGCAGTCGAATCCGAATCGCGGCTTGCCGTCCCGCCCGCGGCGAACGTTGCCTTGAGGACACCGGTTCCAGCACGTGCCACATGACGTACATCTATCGCTCGCGCGAAGCTCCAGTCCGAACAACCGTGAGGCCGGAGACTCGAGCCTGCCAACGAAGCTCAAGATGCGCGACTTCCAGACCATCGGCTGCGGGAGTCCGGGCTTCGCCTCGAGAGACGCAGCCACATGCGCCATTCGTGCGTCCGCTTCTGTGATGAGCCCACGGGCCATCTCATCGGGGAACGCCATGATGAAGGTGAGCGGCATCGCCACGATCTCGTCTGCCACCACTGCATAGCCCTTCGCAATGAGCGACCGCCGCAGGCGGCGTGAGGCGGCGTGGTCGACCCAGTGATCGGTGCAACCCACAGCGATGATGCTGACGGCCTCGAATAGGCTGGGTGCCAAGTGCCTGACGAAACGATCGACGTTTCGCGGAGGATTGAATCCGTGTATCGGATACAGAAGAACGAGGTGCCCGCCCTCTGCTAGCAGCCCGGGTCGCGTGGCTTCGAGGGGGACGAGCTTCGTTGCCTGTGGACCCAGGCAACCCGCAAGGGTTTCGGCCACATGCTTTACGTTCCCGGTGGGGCTGAAGTAAAGCAGCGTGTACTGGGCGATCTCAGGTCCTCCAGGGTCTGTAGCTGTTGGGGTGCAGGACCCCCAGTTCGTCCTAGTCACTATGAGACGGCCGGCCCGATCCGCATATAACGTGGATCACGGCGGGAGTGACCCCGCGGCGCCGACAATCGGAGGGACCGGCCATGAACACGTAACCTCACATCGGGCTCGACGTGCACACGTCCGATCGCGTCGTCGGTCGGAGCAGAGGGCTTGCTACACCACGTGACGGGACATGGCCTCACTTGGCGAGTAGATAGATGCTCAGCATGACTCACTTAGCTGAACGACTTCGAGACATGTAGGACCAGACCGTGTGATCGAGCACAACCGGCGAGACATCGAGATCCGAAGCAGCTTGGCGGTAGATCGCCTCCATCTCTGCCGCTCCCATCGAATCGCCAGCATCAATACCTGACTCACGCATGAAGCGTCGAAGCTGCAGGTCGATGGCAATCTGGTCTTTCGCACCGCACAGCGCCGCCAGGTAATTGAACGTTTTCGGTCCCACCCCCGGTACCGCTCGCAGTTCGTTGGGGCGGGCGCTGACCATTTCAAGCAGGTCTTCCTCAGTCTGCACGCCAGCGCCATTCAGTACCTTTGCAGCGTTCTCTATCCAGCCGCGCTTCTTGGGACCCCGCCAGTTGATTGCAGCCCAGAATTCGTCCCCGCGCTGGAGTACGGCGAGGAAGTCTGCCGTGGTCACAACCTCGGAGTAGCGCCTCCGGATGATGCCGATCTTCGGTGACACGACTCTGTCATAGCTGATGCCCCCCTGAAGAAACGCGTCCGTCAGGGTCGCCGCCATGTTGTGATATGGAACCTGCATTTCGCGCCAAACAAGTGTCCCCTCGTCGAGGAGTTCGCGAACGTGGTTGGCAAGGAGACGTGAATGCTCCTCCATCGTCGGCTCCTTCTTCCGTGGTTGCGAGACCAATCTCAGTTTGCCACACCTCAGGGCTTGATCCTCTCAATGCCTGGGAGCCCGGTACCCGGGACAATCGTGGTCCCCGTCCTGCCGTAACGGCTCTTGATGACTCGCACCTCGCGCGCGGACCCTCCGTGAGCAACCTCGTTGTCCTTCGAGACCGAAAGCACACAGTCCGCATACTGCTCGACCGGTGCGAGGATGTCGCTGACGACGTAATACTGATCACCCTGTGACGGTCGAAAACTGACCACCCTGTAGGCTCTTTGCCACGGCGACGCGGCGAGGAGGGGTCAGTTGATACGACTGGAGGAATGGGTGGACATCGTCTCGATGCACAAGGCGGGCGTCTCGATCAGCGCGATCGCGCGGGAACTCGGGATCTCGCGCAACACCGTCAAGGCCACGCTGCGCCGCGATGGCCCGCCTGAATATCGGCGCCGGGAGATGTCGAGCAAGCTCGATCCGTACGAAGACTACCTGCGCGAGAGGCTCCGCGAGTTCCCGGAGCTTTCCGCCAAGCGCCTGTTCGATGAGATCCGCGCCATGGGCTACGAAGGCGGGATCTCGATACTGAAGGACTTCACGCGGCCTTACCGCGTACCCCGCAAAGCCACCGTCGTGCGCTTCGAGACACCTCCCGGCGAGCAGGCTCAAGTCGACTACGCCGAGCTCGGGTGCCACGAGGTGCGCGGCATCCCCACGAAGGTCTACGCGTTCACGATGCTGCTGGGCTACTCGCGCCACCTCTACGTCGAGTTCTCAGACTCGGCCGCCTCAAACGCCTTCCTCGCCGCCCACGCCCGGGCCTTCGCCTACTTCGGCGGGATGCCGCGCCGCGTGCTCTACGACAACGCCAAGATCATCGCGCTCGAACATTCGCGCACACGCGTGACCTTCAACGCCGCCTTGCTCGACTTCGCCGGGCGTTTCGGCTTCCGCCCACAGCTGTGCCGTCCCTACCGCCCCCAGACCAAGGGCAAGGTCGAGCGCACCATCGGCTACGTCAAAGACGCCTTCCTCGTGGGCCGGGTCTTCACAGACATCGACGGCATGAACGCACGCGTGCTCGCCTGGCTCGAGGACGAAGCGAACGTCAGGGTCCACGGCACGACCGGTGAGGCGCCCGCACACCGGTTACCGCTCGAGGGGCTCACCCCGGTCTCAGAGGCGCGTGCCTGGGTGCCGCGCCTCCCCCTCGCGCCTCCCGCCTCACCGCGCCGTCCGCCCTTCCGCTTCGAAGAGCTGCCCGAAGTCGAGACGAGATCGCTTTCCGTCTACGAGGAGGTCTGCAGGTGAACCTGGCAGAAGAGAGGCTCGAGCACCTGGCCGACAGGCTGAGGCTTCCCGACGTGCCGGCACTGCTCCCGGCGCTCGCGAAACAGGCCGCGGAGCGTGAGTGGTCCTACTCTGACTTCGCAGAAGCGCTTCTGCAGGCACAGTCCGACGCCGCCGACGTGCGTGCCACAGACACGATCTCACGGCTCGCGGGTTTCCCGGTGAGAAAGACCCTTGCCGAGTTCGACTACTCCTTCCAGCCCTCCGTGAACAAGAAGCAGGTCGCAGAGCTCGCGGGCTGCGCGTTCGTGGAAAGAGCCGAGAACGTCGTCTTGCTCGGCCCGCCAGGTGTGGGCAAGACCCACCTGGCGATCGCGCTGGGGGCAGAGGCGGCCAAACGCCGCATGCAGGTCAAGTTCACGACCGCGGCCAGGCTCGTCGCGTCACTTTCCGAGGCTCGCACGGCAGGCACCTTCTCAAGACGGCTACAGAGCTTCGTGCGCCCGCGCCTGCTCATCATCGACGAGGTCGGCTTCCTGCCGCTGGGCGCCGGGGAAGCATCGCTGCTGTTCGAGGTGGTGTGCCGCCGCTATGAGCGTGGCTCGATCGTGCTGACATCGAACAAGAGCTACGGCGAGTGGGGCGAGGTGTTCTCCGGCGACACCGTGATCGCTACGGCGATCCTCGACCGTCTGCTGCACCACTCGACGACGATCTCGATCAAGGGCGAGAGCTACCGCCTGAAGGACAAGAAGAAGGCCGGCATCATCACGACGCCGACCGGCTGAGGGTGGTCAATATTCAATCGTCACGAACTGGTCAGTTTTCGACCGTCATTGACAAGGACACCCCAGGCATCGAGCCCGACTGAATCAGTAAGCTCACCCTCCACGTCGAAGACTGCCACTAAGGCATGACCACCGAGCCGCGCCTCGGCAAGCAGATTCCGGGCGAACTCGCCTGCTACTGCCATGTCGCCCGTCTCGAACAGATGCTCTTCC
>DASSAH010000065.1:0-1919 GCA_035685585.1 Coriobacteriia bacterium | reverse complement strand
AAGCGTTCCGACGGGTACGCCCGCCGGCATCTGGACGATCGAGAGGAGGGAGTCGACGCCCCCGAGCGCGGCCGACCTCACCGGTACTCCAAGCACGGGCAGCGATGTCTTCGCGGCCACCATGCCGGGCAGGTGAGCCGCTCCCCCCGCGCCGGCGACGATCACCTCGATGCCGCGGGCTTCGGCGCTCCGCGCGTACTCGAACATCGCGTCCGGGGTGCGGTGCGCGGAGACGACCCGGGTCTCGTACGGCACGCCCAGGCGCTCCAGGGTCTCCGTCGTGTGACAGAGGGTCTCCCAGTCCGAGCGTGAGCCCATGATCACGCCGACCAGCGCCCCGGCCATGTTGTCGCCGACGGGCGTCGCGTCTTGCATGCGCATCGTCCTCGCGTCCGATCGGGGCGCACCGCGGCGGAGCGCTCGGCCGCCCCGGCATCCGGCAGGGGGTCGCTCTCAGTAAAGGTCTTCGGCCGAGGGCTGTCAACGAGCGCGAGTCCGAGGGCATGGGGAAGAAACCTACTGGTGACATCACGCGACCAGGGCCGCATTCGGCAAGGACCACGGCGGAGATCGACGAAGGCCGCGGATGGGTCGGCGTGGGAGCGGTGTGACGAAAGGGGCGAACGATGACGACGCCTGCGATCCGGGTGGAAGAGCTGTCCTTTTCCTACGGCGACATCGAGGCGGTCAAGAACGTGAGCTTCGAGGTCATGCCCGGCGAGATCCTCGGCTTCCTCGGGCCGAACGGGGCGGGCAAGTCGACGACGATCAAGGTGCTCACGGGGCAGATGCCCCCGAAGAGCGGACGCGCGGAGGTGCTCGGCAAGACGACCGGACGTGACGACCCGGAGATCCAGGCCCAGATCGGCGTGTGCTTCGAGGAGAAGAACCTCTACCTGAACATGTCCGCGCTCGAGAACCTCAACTTCCACGCGTCGCTCTTCGGCATCAGGCACCCGGAGTCGATGGAAGCGCTGCGCCGGGTGGGACTTGCCGACCGCGCGCGGGACCGGGTGCACACATTCTCCAAAGGCATGCGGCAGCGCATGATGATCACCCGCGCCTTCATCAACAAGCCCAAGGTCCTCTTCCTTGACGAGCCGACCGGCGGGCTCGATCCGGTGACGTCGGCCGCGATCAGGCAGACCATCCGAGAGGAGGCCGAGCGCGGGGCGGCCGTCCTGCTCACCACGCACGACATGTTTGTGGCGGACGAGCTCTCCGACCGGGTGGCGTTCATCAACGAAGGCGAGATCGTCGCGCTCGACAGCGCGGAGAACCTGAAGCTCAAGTACGGCAAGCGTTCGGTGCGTGTGCGGCTGCGCGATGGGGACGGAGTGCGGGAGGAGCACATCGAGCTTGGGGCCGGCGGTTCGTCCGCGCGTCTCGCGGAACTCGCCGCGTCACCCGACCTCATGACGATCCACACCGAGGAAGCCACGCTCGAAGCGATCTTCATCGAGCTGACAGGCAGGGGGCTGCACGCATGAGCGGACGGGTCTCGCGAGCCTCGATCGTGGGCGCGCTCCTGAAAAAGGAGCTCAAGGCGTACTCGCGCGACACCGTCTACCTCCTGCTCACGCTTGTCGTGCTGATCGCGATCCCGATCCTGTTCCTGTTCCTGCCGGACACTGTCGATGAGACGTTGACGCTCGGTGTGGCGCCGCCCGTAGGTGCGCTCCTCGAAGACGCCGAGGAGGCCCTGCGCGATCTGGGCGCCACCGAAGAGCAGCTTGCGCGGCTCGACGAGGCGGCTCTCGCCGAGCAACAGGAAGGACTGCGTTTCGTCGAGTTCGAGACAGGGGAGGACCTTCGCCAGGTGGTCGCGGGAGAGCTCGAAGCGTGGCGGGCGGCGGACGGCGCGCTCCTTCTGCTCGAGCCCGGGGCCGACGGCGTGCCGAGGGGAGCCGAGCGGCTGG
>DASSAH010000064.1:0-2561 GCA_035685585.1 Coriobacteriia bacterium | reverse complement strand
CGGTCGCTCCTCGAACGGATCCGCGAGCGGTGACGAGAACTCGCGCGCGAGTTCGTCCTCGAGCCTGCCGAGGACAGCGTCCGCATCGGGGAGTGCCAGGCGGGCGGCGCTCTCCCTCAGGCGGTCCACGATCCCAGCGACCGGCGCGGCGCCGAGATCGGCGCCGACGAGGATGTCCTCGAGGTCTTCCCAGAACCCGTCGTCAAGGTCGGGGCCCCTCCTGAGCAAGATGTTGATCTGGCCCTGGAAGCGCTCTCTGCTTCGTGAGAGTCCCTCAGAGACTCGGCTGAACCACGGTGTGATCATCAGGACCCTTCTCGGGAGTGCGCTCGAGTTTGTGGCTCACCACTTTGCTCACCCCGTCGGCGTGCATCGAGACGCCGTAGAGGACATCGGCCATCTCCATGGTGCGCCGCTGGTGAGTGACGATGATGAACTGGGTGTGGGTGCGCATGGTGCCGGTGAACGCGATGAAGCGCCGCAGGTTCGTATCGTCGAGGGCGGCTTCGACCTCGTCCAGGATGTAGAAGGGGCACGGGCGGGTCCGGTAGACCGCGAAGAGCAGCGCAAGGGCGGTGAGCGACTTCTCGCCGCCGCTCATGAGGGACATCTTCGTGAGCTTCTTGCCGCGGGGTTGCGCTACGACCTCGACGCCGGTCGTCTCCGGGCTATCCGGTTCGGTGAACTCGAGCGAGCAGTGACCACCGGGGAACAGGACGGCGAAGACCTCCTGGAAATGGTTCCCCACCTGTTCGAACGTCTCAAGGAACCGGTCGCGCATCTTGCGGTCTACCGCCGCGACCACTTTGCCGAGCGCCTGGCGGCTCACGACGAGGTCGTCCATCTGGGCGTGCATGAAGCCACGCCGTTCCTGCAGGGCTTCGAACTCCTCCACCGCGATGGGGTTCACCGGGCCGATCGTGTCGAGGCGCTTGCGGACCGAGTGGGCCCGGTCCTCGAGCGCGCGGCGGTCTCCATCCTGCTCTCCGCCCTCGAGGGCACGCTCGATGGGCACCCCTAGGCCCTCGACGATCTTCGCCACCGCGGCGTTGACCTGGACCTCGAGTTGAGCCTTTTCCACGCGCACGTCGCCGGCTTGGGCACTGTGGGCATCGATCTCGGTCTGAATCGCGCGGACCGCGTCTTGCGCCTCGTGGATGGTGGTGCGCAAGGAGACCGAATCCGCTTGCTCGAAGCGGGCTCTGTCGCGCAGCCGGACCGCCCAGTGTTCGGCGCGTTCGAGAAGCGCGGTGTAGAGTGCGTGCACAGGTTCGACCCGCTCACGCAGGAGTTCGAGGGCGGCTTCGGTGTCGCGGCTGTGCGCCACCGCGCGTTCAAGCTCCGCGAGCTCGGCGGATATCGACGCCGCCTGCCGCTTGAGGTGGATCTCGCGCTCGGACACGGTGGCGATGTCGACCTGACAGGAGGAGAGGCGCTCACCGACGGCCGCTTCCTCCCGAGATTTCGCGTCTCGCACGTCGCGGGCCGCCGCCGCATCCTCGTCGAGTCGCTCAAGCGCCTGCTGAGACTCGGCGATCGACCGCCGGAGCGGCTCGACCTCAGGCGCTTCTTTCTCCGCGCGCGCGTCGATGCTGTTCATCCGGGTGGTGAGTGCCTGTACGTCGGCGTCATGGGACGTGAGCGCCTGCTCGAGGCGGCCGGTCTCCTCGCGAACCGAGTCATGCTCGCCCGCGAGGTGCGCGATGCGCTGACCGAGGTCGAGCGCGTCCTGCTGGGCTGCGGCGAGCGCGTCCTCGGCTGTCGACACCACAGCCTCGGCGTCGCCGACGGCGATCTCGAGCGCGGCGACCTCTCCTTCGAGCTCCGTGATCCTGCGCTTCCGTTCGAGGACGCCGGCCCCGTCGGTGGCAAGGACGCGCCCGACCGTGACCTTGCCACCGGGCCACACGATGGACCCAGACAGCGTCGCAAAGCGGGCGCCGGAACTGTCCGACCGTACGGCGTCGAGTGCCTCGGAAAGCGATTCCACGACGAACACGTCACCGAGCAGCATCGCGAGCGCGGGGGCGACCGCGTCGTCGCACTCGATGACGGAAAGAATCGATGTTCCCGTTGTGGCCGTCGCGCGAGGGACCAGTCCCGTCCCTGCCAGCGGCACGAGCACAAGCTCCCCTTCGCTCTGGGACTCAGCGGCGGTGGCGATGTCGGACGCGTCCTCCGCTCGTTCGACGAGAAGGGCGAAGAGGTCGGTCCCCAGAAGGTGCTCGACGAGCCGCTCGTACTCACTGGGGACGCGGATGCGCTCGGCCAGTGGACCGACGAAACCGGGCAGCTCGCGGTGGTGCGAGAGGGCCCATGCGAGCGCGGGCGAGACCGCCTCGAACGCTCTATCGACCTGTTGCAGCGCATGAGCCTCGGCACGAGCCGCTGCGAGCCGTTCCCTGATCTCGACGAGCGCCTTGCGGTGTGCGTCGCAGACCCGCACGCGCTTGTTCACGTCCGCATCGGCGAGCGCTCGTGCGCGCCGGGCGTGCGTGAGGTCGCCCTCGAGCGTGTCCAGGCGGCTACGACGGCCGGACAACGTCGCGAGCAGCACCTCC
>DASSAH010000063.1:0-2345 GCA_035685585.1 Coriobacteriia bacterium | reverse complement strand
ACGATGTCGGCAAGAGCATCATCGCCTCGGCGCTGCGGGATGCGGGGCACCGCGTCTTCGACCTCGGGGCCGATGTCCGGCCGGCGACCTTCCTGGAGCGCGCCGAGGAGACCGGGGCGCGGATCGTCATCGTCTGCGCCGAGATGGTCGCGACGGCGCACGCGGTGGCCCGGGTGACTGAGATGTTCCAGTCGGCCGGACGAACCGGGATCGTGCTGCTGGTGTCAGGTGGTCCGTTCGCCGCCGACCCTGCTCTCGTGAAGGCGGCCGGCGCGCGCGGCTGTGTGACCGGAGCCGATGAAGCGCTCGCGCTGGTGGCGGCCGCCGCAGCCGAACGGGACGCGGGCGGGGACGCGTGATGGCCGAGCGGTCCGCGCAGCTGCTCCTCGCCGAGAGTCTCGCGCGAGCGGGCCGGACGGGACCGGCGGTCACCGCGTGTCATCAGGCGCTGCGCGTCGACGGCGACGAAGCGCTCGCGCACTGCCTGCTTGCCGGCCTCATGCTCGACGAGGGCTTCTGTCAACAGGCGGTGGTCTCGGCGACGCGGGCCATCGAGATCGACTCCGGGTGTGTGGCCGCGTATCTCGTGCTCGGACTGGCGTACGACCGGATCGGTGGCATGTGGGACCGCTCGGTCCTCGTGTGGCAGGAGCTCGCCGAGGTCGCGCCCGATCTTGCGGTCGCGCAGGTGCAGCTCGGCCAGGCGCTCGACGCCGCGGGCTTTCCCGACGAGGCGGTCGCCGCATGGAACCGTGCGCTCGAACTCGACCCGCGCGACTCACGTGCGATCTACGACCTGGCTCTGACCGCGCTCAAGCGGGAAGGTCTGTCGGCGGCGCTCCCAGGCATTCGCAGGGCAGGAGCGGTCGATCCGGACCAGGACGCGTTCTACTTCGCTCTCGCGGAGGCGCCCGCGCCGGTCGCCGTGGGCGGGTCCGCGGCGGGCCGGACGGATCCGGCGGTCGCGGAAGCCGTCGCCTCGGCGCACATGGCGGCCAGGGAGGAGGAGCTCTTCACCGCGGCCGAACGCGTGCGCACGGCTCTTGCCGAGCAGCCGGACAACGTCGCGGCGCTGGCGCTCGCCGCTCACCTCTACCTGAAGCAGGAGGCGGTCAACGAAGCGATGGCGTGCGCGTTGAGAGCGCTCACGCTGGCGACGCACACGCCTGCTGCGGTCTACGCGCTCGGAGTCGCCTTCGCCGAGCGCCCGGCGCTCGCCGCCCACGCGGAGAAGCTGTTCGCCGTGCTGACGAAGATGGCCCCCGGTCAGGCGATCCCCCATGTGCTGCTCGCCGAGTCGCGGCTCGCGTCGCGCGATTTCCGCGGTGCTGGCGGGTCGTATCGCACCGCGCTCGCGATTGAGCCCGACTGCGTACGGGCGCTGTTCGGCGACGCGGCGGTCGCGCTCGTCCAGGGAGATCACTCCCGCGCCCAGTGCCTGGCCCGGCGGGCGGCCTTCTGCGACATCGAGCGCAACGGCCACTTCTGGACGCTCTACGACGCGCCGGTGGACGGAGGTGCGCGGTGAGCGCGGGTCAAGCGCCGTCCGTCAGCGCGGTTTCGCGCAGGAATCCGCTGTTCCCGCTCGGCGTGGACTACCACCCACACGACGCCGAATCAGCACAGCCGGACGAGTGGTACGCGGGCGACTTCGACGCGGACTTCGCCGAGTTCGCTGAGGCCCGGCTCACCCTGGTGCGCGTCTTCATCTCCTGGAGGGCGTTCGAGCCGCAGGTCGGCAGGTACTCGGAGTGGGCCGTCGCACGTCTGCGCGAGCTGGTGGAGAGCGCAGGCGCCCACCGTCTCCGGCTCGTCGTCTGTTTCTTCTCCGGGGAGCGCCACGCTGGCCTGCTCGACGTCGCCTGGGCCCGCACGCGGGACCCGCGTACCGACGGGTATCTCATGGAACGGCAGGCGGCGCTCGTCCGCCACGTCGTCGGAGAGCATCGGTCCGACCGCGCCGTGTTCGCGTGGGAGCTCGCGAACGAGGCGTTCTGTTCGGGGTTCCGCTCGGCCGAGGAGCTGGCCGCCTGGGTGACCGCGATGCGTGACGCGGTGCGCGAGCTCGACGAGAAGCGTCCGGTCATGGTCGGCGCAGATGCGGAGACGCTGTTCGGCGCGTCGCGTGTCGACGCCGGTCCGGCTCTGGGTCGGAGCGAGGTCCTGGTCGCGCACCGGACGAACGCATACCAGGCGTATGTTGCGGAAGGTCCCGTGCTGGGCACTCGCTCGACCTACCTGGACGGCTATCTCTTGCACGTGTCGTCACGCACAGTGCCCGTGCTGCTCGATGGGATCGGCCCGCACACGCTTGACGCCTCGCACGCCGAGGAAGCCGCGCTGTT
>DASSAH010000062.1:0-1554 GCA_035685585.1 Coriobacteriia bacterium | reverse complement strand
CGGGGTGGACCTGCGCGCCGGCAAGAACCTCGCGGGCGTGTTCAAGCAGCCCCTGCTGGTGATTGCTGACACCGCGTCGCTCACATCAGTGCCGGACACCGAGTGGCGAAGCGGGCTTGCCGAGGTCGCGAAGGTAGCGATCTTGAGCGGGCACGATCAGGCCGCATGGACGCTCGCGAACGCGAACGCCCTGGTCGCGCGCGAGGCGGAAGCGGTTCGAACGGCCGTCCTTCACGCCGTCAGCTTCAAGGCGGACGTGGTCGCGGCTGACGAGCGCGAGTCGTCCACGCGCGAGGTGCTGAACTACGGGCACACGCTCGGTCACGCGATCGAGTGTGTGGCGGGGTACGGGGCGGTGCCGCACGGCGTCGCTGTCGCGGAGGGCATGCGATTCGCGGCTCGTCTCGCCGAGCGGCTGGAGGGAACCCGGCTGCCCGTCACGGAGCTGCAGGACCGGCTGCTGCTCGCGCTCGGCATCGAGCGTCCGTCATATCCTGGGGATGTCGCCGCGCTGCTCGGCGCGATGCACGCGGACAAGAAGGCACGGGCGGGGACGGTCAGGTTCGTCCTCGTGCCCGAGCCGGGCGTGTGGCGGGTGGAGCCGGTAGGGGACGCCGCGCTCGCCGCCGCGCTCAGCGCATGGGTCGAATCGGACGAAGAAGGGGGCTGACAGGATGGCACGCGTGCTCGTCATCAACGGGCCGAACATCAATCTGCTCGGAACGCGCGAGCCCGAGGTCTACGGGGCGGTGACGCTCGGCGATCTCGAGGCGGCCGTCGAGCAGCGCGCGCGTGCGCGGGGCGTGGAGGTCACCTTCTTCCAGTCGAACCACGAGGGCGCGCTCATCGACGCGGTGCATGACGCCCCCGGGGTCTACGACGCCATCGTCATCAACCCGGGAGCGCTCACGCACTACTCGTACGCTCTTCGAGACGCGCTCGCCTCGGTCGACATCCCGGCCGTCGAGGTCCATCTGAGCAACATCGCGGCGAGAGAGCCGTTCCGCGCCACGAGCGTGACAGCCGCGGCGTGCGCGGGTCAGATCTCAGGGTTCGGCGCGGACTCCTACGTCTTAGGTCTGGATGCCGCGCTCGCCACCGTGGACAAGCGGGCGTGAACGCCGAGGCCCGGCTCGCCGCGGTGCGCGCGCGACTCGCCGGCGCCGAGCCCGGCGCGCTGTGGGTGAGCGCGATCGCGAACGTCATCTATCTCACCGGGTTCGACAACGTCTTCGACGAGTCCGCGAACGCCGCGTGCCTCATCACGGGAGATGTCGCGCGCGTCTACACTGACTCCCGCTACCTGGAGGCGGCCGAGCACGCGGCCGATGGGACCCCGTGGACGGTGGTGAAGGCGAAAGACTCGCTCGAGGCGGCGGCCTGCACCGGCCTCGCCGGGGCCGGGGGAGGGACGGTCGGATTCGAGACGTCGCTCCCGTACGCTCGCTTCCGCGCACTCGCGGCCGCGTGTGGCGCGGAGCCGGTACCCGTGGAGGCGTGGATCGAGGAGGCGCGCGCGGTCAAGGAGCCCGCCGAAGTCGAGCGTATCGCGCG
>DASSAH010000061.1:0-2606 GCA_035685585.1 Coriobacteriia bacterium | reverse complement strand
CCCGCCACAACCGCGAGGTTCTGCGTCGGCCGCACGAGCGTCTGCGGTCGATGGACCCAACGGCCTTCGAGAGCCTGATCGGCGAGTTGCTCGACGCCCTCGGCTTCTTCCTGCGCACCAGCCGCACGCCGGTCCCAATCGTCCATCCGTCGGACTACCAGTTCCAGATCGGCCGTGCGGCGCGACTGCGCGACGGCGACGACCTGACCATCATCGCCAATGGGATCATGGTCGCGCCGGCTCTCCGGGCGGCCGATCGCTTGCTCGCCGACGGCGTTAAGGCGCGGGTCCTGAACATGGCGACGCTCAGTCCGATCGATCGCGACGCAATCCTTGATGCAGCGCGCACGACTGGTGCGATTGTCACGGTCGAGGAGCACACGGTTCGGGGCGGTCTTGGCGGGGCCGTCGCGGAAGTGGTGGTCGAGGCGCACCCCGTCCCGATGCGGATCCTCGGCGTTCCCGGCGTGTTTGCTCCGACCGGCTCGACTGAGTTCCTGCTCGACCATTTCGGGCTCACCGACGATGGCATCCGAGCAGCTGCCCTGGACGTCATTGCCGCAAAGGGCGCTCGATGAACGAGCCCGTCATCCTCGCCATCGACCAGGGGACGACCAACACGAAGGCCGTTCTGGTGGAACCGAACGGGCGCATTGTGGCGCGGGCGTCGATTCGCGTCCCGCTCGACTTCCCCGCCCCGGGCTGGGTCGAGAGCGACGGGCGGGCCATCTGGGCCACGGTGCTCGAGGCGATCGAGCGGTGCATGGCTGCGGCCGGCGACGCAACGATCACGGCCGTGGGCGTCACGAATCAGCGAGAGTCCGTCCTTGCGTGGGACCGTGGAACGGGCGAGCCGCTCGGCCCCTGTGTCAGTTGGCAGTGCCGCCGCTCCACGGCGATATGTGAAGACCTGCGCGATCGAGCCCTCGAGCCGACCGTGCGTGCAAAGACAGGTCTCGGGCTCGATCCGATGTTCTCCGCCACGAAGGCACGCTGGCTGCTCGACCACATCGACCAGGGGCAGGCGCGTGCGGCCCGCGGCAAGCTCTGCGTGGGCACCGTGGATAGCTGGCTGGCCTGGAACCTGAGCGGCGGCACGGCGTTCGTCACCGATCTAACCAATGCCTCACGCACGTTGCTCCTCGATCTCGACAAGCTGCGCTGGGACAATGACCTGCTGGCGCTGTTCGGGGTCCCGTCGGCTGCGCTGCCGGAGGTGCGCGCGTCCAGCGGCCAATGCGGCACGACGAAGGCCCAGGGGTCGATCCCTGGCGGGATCCCCATTGCAGCGCTCATCGGCGACTCGCACGCGGCGCTATTCGGTCACGGAGCACCGCCGTACGGCACGGTCAAGGTCACATACGGGACCGGCTCATCCGTGATGATGCCCGTCGCCGCGCGGAGCGACGCAGAAGGGTTGAGCTCCACCATCGCCTGGTCCCTGGAACGGCCGGAACCGATGGGCACGGACGTCGTCTACGCGCTAGAAGGCAACATCATTGCGACCGGGGCGACGCTCGCCTGGCTGACCGACATCCTTGGGCTGGCAGACGAGGCGGCCCTTGGGAGGCTTGCGGCGGAGGTGGTGGACACCGGTGGCGTGGTCGTGGTCCCCGCATTCG
The DNA here is from genome assembly GCA_035685585.1 of Coriobacteriia bacterium. Classification (GTDB taxonomy): domain Bacteria; phylum Actinomycetota; class Coriobacteriia; order Anaerosomatales; family SLCP01; genus DASSAH01. Next base: position 984 of record DASSAH010000061.1, on the reverse strand, counting down.
CGGGCCTCGGCGCCCCGCACTGGGACGCTGGGGCGCGTGGTCTTGTCGCTGGTCTGACCCGCGGCTCCTCGCGCGCGCATCTCGCCCTCGCCGCATTCGAGTCGGTCGGGTACCAGGTCCGCGACATCATCGAGGTCCTGCGCGTCGCGGCGCCGGAGCGGCCCGCCGCCCTCGTCGCCGACGGCGGCGCCATGCAGAGCGATCTCCTGGCACGGCTGCAGGCGGACATCCTAGGCCTTCCGGTCCTGCGCTCGCGCTCCCTTGACGTCGCCGCCCTTGGTGCAGCCTATCTCGCCGGTCTGGCCACAGGGACGTGGGACTCGCCTGAGGCCATCCGTCATCTGCCTCGCTCCTTCGACACGTTCGGCCCGACTGTTGCCGCGGAGGCCCGTGAGCGCGGCTACCTTGACTGGCGAGCAGCGCTCGATCGTTCCCGTAGTCGTCCAGACGGGGCTCGGCGCGTCGGCAAGGAAACGTAGCTGATGGCACGGAACGACGAGCTCCGGCTGATCGCCCGGGTGGCCCGGCTGTACCACGAGGGGGGCTCAAGCAGCCCGAGATCGCGACCCGGCTGCGCCTGTCGCAGCCCAAAGTGTCGCGGCTCCTAAAGCAGGCGCTCGTCGAAGGCATCGTGCGCATCACGGTCCGGGTCCCGACCGGCGTCCACCCGGACCTCGAGGAGCGCCTCCAGGACCTGTTTGGGCTCGAGGACGTGGTCGTCGTGGACGTCTCCCTCGATGACGACGAGCAGGTCGCCCGAGAGCTCGGTGCGGCGGCCGCCTTCTACCTCGAGTCGACCGTCCAATCGGGCGACGTGATCGGGATCTCGTCGTGGAGCGCGACGCTGCTGTCAATGGTCGATGCACTTCACCCAGTCGCGACCGTCCGCAACACGAGGGTCGTGCAGATTCTGGGCGGGGTCGGCGACCCGGCAGCGGCGGGCCACGCTACCCACCTCATCCGCCGCCTTGGTCAGCTTCTGAA
>DASSAH010000060.1:0-2697 GCA_035685585.1 Coriobacteriia bacterium | reverse complement strand
CAGACGAGGCGCAGGCGGGCGAGCGTCGTCTCCGGGTAGCGCGTCGCCCGTCCCTCCCGTCCGGGGGACGGGATGAGCCCCTGGGTCATGTAGAAGCGGATCGTTCGGGACGAGAGGCCGGTCAGGGCCGCAAGCTCGGACAGGCTGTAGTCAGGCATGGCACTATATTGCCAGTGGCCAGCGCAGCTGTCAATATCTGGCCGGGGAAGGAGCGCGAACGGCCCTCGCGCCTACTGCGGTGGCGCCGGCAGGACCGTGATCGTCCCTTCGGCAGCGACGACTCCGAAGTCGCGGAGATCGAACGTCAGGACGCGCCCGCCGCTTCGTTCGGCGCAGGCGATGACGGCGGCGTCGACGAATCCCAGCGCCAGATCGGCGTAGCGCGCGACAAGCTCACGCGTGCGCGCGAGATCGGTCTCGCCGCAGTCGATCGTGTAGGCGCCCGACTCCAGGTCGGCCAGCAGGAGATCGAGCACACGGGCTCCAAGGCGTTCCTCCACGAGAAAGGAGATCTCGCCGAGCGTCGCCGCCGGCACCAGGTAGGGCCCGGGATCACTCTCGAACGCAAGCACGGCGGCGGGGTGGGCTCGATCGCGCCGATTCAGCAGCGCGTAGAGGGCAGACGTGTCAAGCGTGATCACGGGCGCGCCAGTGCTCGCGAAGCCATGCCTCCGTGTCCGCCGCGTCGACGGCATCGTCCGCGCCCGCTCCGATCGACCGCGGTCGATTCGCCTGCGCCTCGTCGAGGTAGGCGTCGAGCGCAGAACGGATCACCTCCGACTGGCGCCGGCCGCTGCGGCGAGCGGCCGCCCGGAGACGCAGGCGCAGTTCCGGGGTCAGGTAGAGGGTCGTCTTGTCCATCGATCGGATTCTCACGCCACATATGGTGTATGTCAACACTCCCGCAGATAGGTCACCCCATCTCTTGTGACCTGGGCGCTGATCCGGTCGGCGAGCAGGCCACGCATTGCTCTCGCCAACGTCGGCGTGCGAACCGCCACCAGGAGTCGGTAGATGTCGAGCGCGTCCTTGTCGACAAGCCGGTCGGGCGTCCCGCGTCGTTCAGCAACCTTGTGCAGCTTTGCGACCAGCAGCGCTGCCGGCCCGGCAACGCGCACGTCCACGGAGCGCCGATCGCCGGGCTCCATCGCCGATTCGAGGCTCGGCTGGTCCCTGAGGCCGCGCGGATCGACCGCGAGGTCGCCATCCCTTGTCTGCACAGCTACCGCCAACTGCGCGTCGCCCGCGTGGAGGTAGATCGCCTGGGCGCCAACGAGCACGATCGCGGCTGCCTGGGGTCCGAGCGCGTCGAGCGCGTCCAGCAGCGCGCGGCGCGCCTCGACATAGAGCTGGTCAGGCTCGCCAGACATCTTCGTTCGCAGCCATCCACTCGATGAGCGCTTCGCCCTCCGCAGGGCCGCGGCCGGGGCTCGTCAGCAGGTCCACCGCGACCTGGGACAGCGCCGCATACCTGGTCCCGTCGCGTTCCCAGGTTCGTTCGAACGCGACGGGACTCATTGGCCGGACGAGCATGACGTTCGCGCCGGTGGGGACGTCACGGAGTCCGAGCGTCTGCGTGGCCTCGCGGAGATCGTCCACGTACACGCTGGCCAGCGCAGGTGCGGCAACCGGGGCCATGCGGGTGGCCGCCAACGAGCCCGTCACCGCGTACTTCCCGAGTCCCTGTACGTTTCGAACCAGCTCCGAGAGGCCACGCGGCTCCAGACCGAGACGGGTCTGGTTGGACGTGGACAGGTCGTAGTCCCTGGCCCAGCGTCGCAGTACGCCCGCCCAGTCAACGGCCTCGACGGATCCCCTGGATGAGCGGGCGACAAGGGCTTCCGCATCAAGAAGGGACACGACGCGTGAGATCGAGGCCGCTGAAAGGCCCGCCCGCTGAGCGAGCTCGCGAACGCCGTACGGAGGCCTGAAGTCGCACAGACCGCGGATGACGGCGGCTGCGGCCGGACCCCGCAGCGACCTGATCGGTCGGTCCGCGTACCAGGGGTTCTTGTCGCTGCCTTCAAGCTCGATGAACAGCGCAGGTCGCGCGAGCTCGATGCGGATGTTGCCGGTCGGATCCGCGTACCCGATGCCATCGGCGCGGAGAAGCTCGCGTGTGCGCCTGCTGACGTAGTCCGCGGCAAGCAGGTAGCCGTCGGCTGGGCCTGTCGATCGAAGCTGGGCGACGACCTCGCTTACGCTCTTCGGAGTTGGTGCGATCCTGACCTCCACGGCGATCCGGGCCGCGGTGTTGGGTGCAGCTGCGATCAGGAGCTCGGCGTCCCGGGTTCGCCCATCGAAGCGGGCCTCTCTGCGCTCGGTGATCTGCCATGGCGCGGGCAGACGAGCACGGAGCAGGGCAACAACGTCCGCAAGGATTTCCGTTTCAGATTGTGACGTGTTCCGCATGTCGTGGAATATACGACTATCTGGAACGACCGTCAACTGCTGGCCCGATCACACGCGGGCGGGCGCGCGCTCCAGTCGCAGGACGCGCGGCGGGCGAAGAGCCGGATGCCGCGGTGCCGGGCCGCCCCAGATCAGGACGTCGGGGTCGAGATCCGCGTCGCCGGGCCAGCCGACGGTACCGGCCCGCACCGCGACCTGCCGGAACAGCGCGTCGTCGGTGCGGAGCGGCTCGAAGACCGGCCCCCAGAGGAGCGCGCCGATGTCGCGCTCGACCACGTCGCCGTT
>DASSAH010000059.1:0-2626 GCA_035685585.1 Coriobacteriia bacterium | reverse complement strand
TGATCTCCGCTTCTTTGCGCTTGAGCGCGTCGTCTATCCGTGACACACGCTCGTCGGTGGCCCTTTGGATATCGGCTTCCGCGCGGCGAAGGTCGTCCTGACTGATCTCACCGTCGCGCTCGGCGCGCTTCAGGCGCTCGTTCGCCTCCCGGCGGATGTTGCGCACGGCGACCCGCGCTTCTTCGGCGTAGTGCCGGCACAGTTTGACCAGCTCCCTGCGCCGTTCTTCGTTCAGTGGCGGAAAGGGTACGCGGACCACTTGCCCGTCGTTCGACGGGTTGAGTCCCAGATCGGAGCCCAGGATCGCCCTCTCGATAGCCCTAATGGCCGTCTTGTCGTAGGGCTGGATCACCAAAGATTGGGGTTCCGGCACGGTGATCGAGGCGAGCTGGAGCAACGGGGTAGGCGCGCCGTAGTAGTCGACGAGCACTCGTTCGAGGATCGCTCCGGAAGCACGCCCCGTTCGAACGGTGGAGAACTCGTGCGCGAGAGCGGCGACCGACTTGTCCATGTGGTCGGCCGCGTGCTTGATGGAGTCCTGGATGATCACGCGCCCCCTCCTCTTACGATAGTGCCGACAGGTTGCCCCATGAGAGCTCGCTCGATGTTGCCCTCGGTCTCCATGTTGAAGACGAGGATCGGCAGATCGTTGTCCATGCAGAGAGAGATCGCGGTGCTGTCCATGACGCGTAGGCCGCGGTTGAGGACTTCGATGTACGGAAGCTCGTCGAATTTCGTGGCCGCGGGGTTGGTCGCGGGGTCGTCGTCGTACACGCCGTCGACCTTCGTGGCCTTCATGATGCATTCGGCGCCGATCTCGAGCGCTCGCAGTGCGGCGGTCGTGTCGGTTGTGAAGTACGGGTTGCCGGTTCCTGCGGCGAAGATGACGACCCTCCCCTTCTCGAGATGCCTGATCGCTCGGCGGCGTATATAGGGCTCGGCGACCGCCTGCATCTCAATAGCGGACATCACGCGTGTGTAGACAGAGTGACGTTCGAGCGCGTCTTGAAGCGCGAGGGAGTTCATGACTGTGGCCAGCATGCCCATGTAGTCCGCTTGAGCCCGGTCCATCCCGGTCGACGCAGCGGCCAGGCCACGGAAGATGTTGCCGCCGCCCACGACGATCGCGATCTCGACCCCGGCGGCGTTCACGGTACGCAACTGTCGGGAGAGCGACTCCAGGACCGCGGGGTCGACGCCGTATCCGGCGCCACCCATGAGAGCCTCACCGGAAAGCTTCAGCAAGACGCGACGGAACCGGTAGTCGCTCACACGTCTCCCCTCACAGTGCGCGGTCTGTGTGGACACAGCATACAGCAGCAGGGCTGCCTGTTCACGATGGAGCCCTGCGTGCGGCGGCTCGATCAGCCGGGCGCGCATATCACGATGCGGACGACGTCTCCCCGAGCACGTAACGCGTGAAACGGACCACCTCGAGCGTCGACCCGAGTGAGGCGGCGACCGCGGCAAGATGCTGCTCGACCGTGATGTCAGGGTTCTTGACGAAGGGCTGTTCGAGCAGGCAGGCCTCTCGGAAGTACTTCTCGAGGCGGCCCGCGGCGATCTTCTCCTGGACCTGTTCAGGCTTGCCCGATTCAACTGCCTGAGCGCGGTAGATGGCCATCTCGTGCGCGACGACATCGGCAGGCACCTGGTCGCGGCGGACCGAGACCGGCGCCGTCGCGGCGATGTGCATCGCGATGTCCTTCGACACCGTCCCGAACAGCTCGTCCGCGGCTGCCTGCGGCGTGCCCGCCGACAGCTCGACCATGACGCCGATGTTGCCGACACCGTGGATGTAGACGGAGATGCCGCCAGCGTCAGCAGAAAGGCCGTACCGGGCGAAGCGAGCGATGCCCATGTTCTCGCCGAGCTTGGCGACGGCCTCGCCGAGGTAGTGCTCGACCGTGACCGCTGGGCGGCCGATGTATGCCTGTCCGAACAGCTCGCCCAGGTCGTCCGGGGCGGCGGAAGCGATGTGGCGCGCGACATCGTTCACGAACGCCCGAAAATCGGCGTTGCGAGCGACGAAGTCCGTCTCGCAGTTCACCTCGACGAGCACCCCGGTGTGTCCGGCGTCCGTGACGACACCACCGATCACGCCTTCGTTCGTCGCGCGTCCGGCCTTCTTGGCGAGCGCGGCCAGGCCTTTGGTCCGCAGGATGTCGATGGCGGTCTCGACGTCTCCGTCCGCTTCGGCCAGCGCGCGCTTGCAGTCCATCATCCCCGCGCCGGTGCATTCGCGCAGGTCCTTTACCATCCGTGCAGTGATTTCGCCCATCAGTGAAGAACCTCCAGTGAGATGTCGGACTCGCGTGAGAGGGCTACTCGGCGGCCGGCGCGTCCGGCTCGGGAGCGGCCTCAGCGACTGCGCGCTCCGCCGGCTGTGGTGGCGCGACGTCCGCGCTCGCCCCTACGACGAGGGGTGCGGTCCGCACGGTCGTGGGTGAGACGCGAGAGCCCTCGTTCGCGGCCCGGCCCTCGATCACGGCGTCCGCGATGATTCGCGACATCAGGGTGACCGAGCGGATCGCGTCGTCGTTGCCGGGGATGACGTAATCGATTTCGTCAGGGTCGGCGTTCGTGTCAGCAAGACCGATGATCGGGATCTTGAGCCGGCGGGCCT
>DASSAH010000058.1:0-1568 GCA_035685585.1 Coriobacteriia bacterium | reverse complement strand
GTTCGCGCGCGTGCACCGCAGCTACCTGGTGAATCTCAACAAGATCACCGAGATACAGCGTGTCAACGGAGCGTACGTCGTGATCGCCGCCGATCGCGACGAGACCGCCATCCCTGTCGCCCGCCGCCAGGTGCGTGCGTTCCGCCACGCCGTCGGGATCTGACGCCGCCAGCTGAACGTCAGTTCCGCAGGCTCCCGAGCGGGGCCGGGAACCGACCGCCACGGCGGATGAGCCGCGCCGCGGACCAGCCGCTCACTCGCATCACGGGCGCAGCGCCGAAGAGCCCTCCGTACTCGACCGTGTCACCGACCGTCTTGCCCGCCGCGGGGATGAGACGCGCGGCGGTGGTCTTGTTGTTGATGACGCCGATAGCGCAGGCGTCGGCGATGATCGCGGCGATCGTCTCGACGGAGGTGTCACCCGGGATGACGATCATGTCGAGCCCGACCGAGCATACGCTCGTCATCGCCTCGAGCTTCTCCAGCGTGAGCGCCCCGTCCTCGACTGCGCGCACCATCCCCGCATCCTCGGAGACCGGGATGAACGCCCCCGATAGGCCCCCGATGCTTGAGGTACCCATCGCGCCGCCCTTCTTGATCGCGTCGTTGAGAAGGGCGAGCGCGGTAGTCGTGCCCGGACCGCCGCAGCGTTCGACGCCGATGGCCTCGATGATGGCGGCCACACTGTCGCCCTCGGCGGGCGTGGGGGCGAGCGAGAGGTCTACGATGCCCATCTCGACCCCGAGTCTTCTCGCGGCTTCTCGCGCGATGAGCTCGCCAGCGCGCGTGATCTTGAAGGCTGTCGCTTTGATGGCTTCCGCCACCTCGGTGAGGTCCGCATCGCCGGGAAGCGCCGAGACGACGGCGCGGACGACACCCGGGCCGGAGATACCGACGTTGATCACCGCATCGGGTTCGCCCGCTCCGTGCACCGCCCCGGCCATGAACGGGTTGTCCTCCACCATATTGCAGAAGACGACGAGCTTGCCGCATCCGAACGAGTCGTGACCGGCGGTGAGGTGCGCGGTCTCGGTGATGACCTCGGCCATCCTGAGCACGGCGTCCATGTTGATGCCTGTCCGCGTAGAGGCGACGTTCACCGACGCGCAGACGCGCTCCGTTTCCGAGAGGGCGCGGGGGATGGAATCGATGACCCGGGCGTCGCCGTCGCCGGTACCTTTGTGCACGAGGGCGGAGAAGCCGCCGACGAAGTCGACCCCGACCTCGCGGGCGGCCCGGTCGAGCGCGTGCGCGAGAGGCGTGACGTCGGCGTCGCGGCACGCGGACGCCAGGTGCGCCATCGGGGTGACCGCGATGCGGTGGTTCACGATGGGGATGCCGTACTCTCGGCCGATGGCCTGGCAGATCGGGACGAGCTTCGCGGCCTTGGCGCGGACGGAGTCATAGACGTTCGCGGCCATGGTCTCGAGGTCCTTGTCGGCGCAGTGCTCGAGAGACAGGCCGAGTGTAACGGTGCGGATATCGAGATTCTGCTGCGTGACCATCTGCAGCGTCTCGGCTATCTCCTCGGGTGCGATTCTCAGCATGGACGGCTCCAGGTCTTGTGG
>DASSAH010000057.1:0-4757 GCA_035685585.1 Coriobacteriia bacterium | reverse complement strand
CGTTGTTTGGGGCCGGCGAGCCGGTCGCGCCGCGCTCGGCGCGGATCGACCCGGAATTTGCCGCGCGCGTCGAGCAGGAGATCGCAGACCGCTTGCGAGTGGCCGCCCGCGAGAGCGCGGAGGAAGCCGGCGCTGTCCCAGTGGCCGAGCGCGTCGAGGTCGAGCCCGTTGCCGCGCCAGAGCGCGCGGACGCATTCCTCGATCAGCCGACCGCGATTTTCTTGAACGAGCGCGGCGAGGTGGTAGCAACGACGATCCGCGAGGCGATCGAGCGCGCGGACGCCGATGTTGCGCAAGCGCGCTTGGACGCCCGGGCCTTCGACGTGGCCGTTGCCTGCGCGCTTCGGTCGAGCGTGTCGCGATGAGGCCGGAATGCATCGAGGCGGTCGCCGCCGCACTCAAGCGCCCGCTCTCGAAGAGAGAGGCCGAGGCAATCGAGGCTCGCGTGCTCCGCGCGAAGGAAGAACTCGCGCGCACGCAGAACGATTGGGCGACCCTCTCGCCGGCGGACCAACTGCGAGCGGCCGGTTCGATGGCGAGCCGCCAACTGATCGCCGAGGCCACACGACGGCGCGAGTTGGTTGCGCTACAGGCGGCGGCGGCCCCCGCGCGCTTGGCCGAGATGGCCCAGTACATGGCCCGGCACCCGAAGGCGTCGATGTTCGACGCGCTCGGGGAGCAGTTGCGCCTGGCCGACGTGGCGATCACTGGCGTGCACCGCATCGCACTGTCCGACCTGATGGAGGTGCTCGAAGGCGCGCAGCCCGGATTCATGCGACTGATCGGAGACCCGGCCTTCGCTCGCGAGGTGGTCATGGAGGCATCAGGGCGCGACACAGGCAACGCTCGGGCGAAGGCCGGCGCGCAAGCGTGGCTGCGCTATGCAGAAGGCTCGCGCGAGCGGTTCAACCGCAGCGGCGGCGACATTGGCCGACTCGATTACAGCTACTTCCCGACCGTGCACGACCAGATCAACGTCCGGCAGGCCGGCCGCGATGCGTGGGTGGACTTTGTTCTGCCGAGGCTCGGCCGCGATAGCTACTTCCACGAGTCGGGCCGGCGCAAGACCGACGACGAACTGCGCGAGATGCTGCGCGCGTCCTGGGAGACGATTTCTTCGGACGGGTTGAACATGCTCGAACCGGGCAAGATCCCGGCGGGCGCATCCGCTCTCATCGCCGATCGCGGCAGAGAGGCGCGGGTGATCCACTTCTCCGGGCCGGAAGCCTATCTGGAGTACATGGACCAATTCGGCCGAGGCTCGATCTTCGAGGTCATGACGGGCCACGCACGCGAGATGGCGATCAACACCGTGATTCTGGAGCGCTTCGGGCCGAACGCGGACGCTACCTTCGAGTTCCTTCGCGACACCGCGCTCAAGTCCGGGGCCCCCGATGTCATGCACTGGACGCACTGGCGCGTGTCCTCTCGCGATCTATGGGGCGCGCTCACCGAGCGGGCGAATCAGATCTACGAAGGCGGCGAACTCTACGCTCGGCGCGCGCAGGTATTTCAAGGGTTGCGCAACTGGCAGGTGGTATCCAAGCTCCAGGCGACTTTGCTGCAAGCGATGGGCGACTTCGCCACCTACTACATGACGACTTCGTACAACCGCGCCGGCTTTCTTGATGCCACGCGCATGCTATTGCGCTCGTTCACGCCCGGCGCAGGCACCACCGAAGTGGCGTCGCACATGGCGCTCGTCTCCGAGAACCTCTCGCAAGACCTGAGCAGGTGGGGCTCGCAGATGCTGCGCGACGGGATCACGGGGCGCCTCGCCACGACGACGATGCGCGTCTCGTTGCTCAACGCCTTCACCAACGCCATCCGCCGCGCCGGCGGGATGGTGACGATGGGGTCGATCGCGCGCATCCTGTCGAAGCCGTGGGCTGCGCTCGATGAAGCGGATCATCGATGGCTTGCCGCGAAAGGGATCGACGAACAGCAGTGGTCGATTCTCCAGCTTGCCGACTTGGAGGATTGGGGCGGGGTACGCATGCTCACGCCCGAGTCTGTCCGCGCGATTCCCGAGCAGAAGATCATCGACGGGCCGCTGCGTGGGACGGTGGACGAGGCGAACGCATCGCTTGCCGCCCGGCGCGCGCGAGACGACGCGATGACGCGCCTGTTCGGGGCGATCGTCGATGAGTCCGAATACGCATCGCTCGCGCCCGACCTGTACACGCGCGCGTTCATTTCCTCGCTGGGGCAGCGCGGCACCTGGGGCGGCGAGATCGGCCGCTCGATGATGCTGTTCAAGACTTTCACGATGGGGGTCATCTCGCGGCACTACTCGCGCATGCTCTCGGCCGCCGAGGACGGTGGAGGGTTGTCGAGCGCGCAGTACGCGGCGCTCATCTTCGGAGGAATGACGCTGATGGGCGGGGTGTCGGTCATGCTGCGCGATCTGGCGCTGGGGCGCGACCCGTCCGACCCGGCTGAACCGGGGTTCTGGGTGCGCGCGGTCGCGGCCGGCGGCGGGATGGCGTTCCTGGGCGACATCCTGTCCGGGATGGCCGGGTCCGGGCGAGCGGTTGGGGGGCAGAGCGCGGCCGGGCAACTGGGCGCCGCCGTGTTGGGGCCGATGGGCGGGACCGTGGCCGATGCGGTAGACCTGACGCTCGGTAATGTCGTGCAGGCTGCGGCCGGGGAGGATACCGACTTCGGGGCGGAGACGCTGCGCTTCGTGCGCAGCCACTTGCCATTCGTGAACCTGTGGTATGGTCGAACGCTTCTAGACCGCGCGGTTCTGAACGACATTCAGGAGCAGCTATCGCCCGGGTATCTCTCGCGGGTGCGCGATCGCACCCGGCAGAATTTCGGGACCGAATTCTGGTGGGAGCCCGGCGAGTTGATGCCAGAGCGCATGCCGCTGATCGAGATCGGACGATGATCGGAATGCCGAAGTTGCGCAGTGCCGGGGCGCTGACTCTGCCGCAGGCGGCGGGCGAGCTTGCTGCCGAGAAGGTCGAAGCGCTGCGCGCGATCGAGGCTCGGCTGGCCGCGCTGGCGGCGGCCCTGGCGCGGGCGGCGGACTCCGGCGATGAGGGTCGCGCCGCGGCACTGGCGGCGGCTGCCGCGATCGCTGACATCCGCCGCGACATGGCCGAGACGGCGACCAAGGACCGGGTGGCGATGGTGAGTGCGCTGTCGGCGTTGCGGATCGATGCGCCTGCCGCTCAGGTCATCTCGCCGACGGCCGCGCCCGGGCCATCCGCCTGGGTGTTCCACGTCGAACGCGATCCGCTCGGGCGGATTGTGCGCATCGACGCGAAGCCGGAGCAATGACCCGCGACGCAGCCCGCGCTGCCGCGATCGCGCACTGGCAGCCGCTGATCGACGCGGTGAGCGAGTCCGCTGCCTCGTGGGAGACGGTCGCGCGCGAGCGGATCGACGCGATCGACCGGCGCGCGGAGGTGGCCCACGCTCGCGAGGTGGCCGCTGGCTGGCAGCAGATCTATCGCGAGCGCTACGAGGCTGCGCTGGCCGAGTCGGGCGCGCTCTCGAACCTGCGCGAGGCCGCCGAGCTGCGCGCGCTGGAGGCCGAGCGTCGCGCGCAGTTGGCCGAGCGACTGGCCGCCATCGACCGGCACTACGAGGCGCTCGATCAGCGCGCGGCTGCCGACGCCGTGCTGGCCGTCGCGCCGGCCGAGGTGGTCGCGATCGTCGTGCAGCCCGCGCCTGAGGTGATCTGATGCCCGCCTTCGTGACCGTCGCCGCCGGGCTGTGGAGCGATCCTGCCGTCTGGTCGCCGGCGCCGCCGTCGGGCGGTCCCGGCCTCAATCAGGCCGACAACGACACCGTCACCATCTCGCACGATGTCACGCACGACCGCGCCGGCATCACCTGGCTTGGCACCGGCGCGGGCGGCAACATCGCGGTGCAGATCAACGCCGGTGGTGTGCTACGCATGTCGCGCTCGGTCTCGGGCACGCTGCGGCTGTGGGGGCGGCTCAACGTCGCGGCGCTGGGCATCCTCGACTGCGGCACGATCGCCTCGCCGATCCCCGCCGGTACGACCGCGACGATCCAGTTCCGCAGCGCGAGCGCCGCGTTCGGCCTGGACGCGACCAACGACTCCGAGACCTACTTCCACGGCACGGCGAGCCGCACGCGCTGGACGAGACTCATCGCTCCGGTCGCGAGCGGCACCACGATCCGCGTCGCGGACGCAACCGGCTGGCAGCCGGGCGACCCGATCATGTTCGCCTCGGCGACCGGCGCATTCAACGCGCCGCACGTCTCGCGCGTCTCGACGGTGACGATGCTCGCGCCCGGCGACTGGCAGGTGGTGTTGACCACGGCGGTGAACGTGGCCTACGCGCAACGCAAGCCCGTCGGCAACATGGGCGCGAACGTCCACTTGCACAGCGTGCGCCCGACCACGCCGTTCGAGGACGATTGGGACCTGCGCAATGGCGGCGCGGCTGGCATGTACTTGGCGTTCGTGAACAGCACGCACGCGCGCGCGAACACGCGCGTCCTGCGCTCGTGCCGCGTGGGCGTTGGCGGCGTCGGCGGCACGCGGATGATGGTGATCACCAACAGCGTTGCGCGGTCGCAGGCGTGGGCGAGCGTCTCGGACGTGGGCTTCGCCTCTTGGGGTAGCAACGGCATCGAGTGGGCCACGCAACACGGCCGATTCGAAGTGCGCAACTGCGTGATCGGAGTCGATCAGCTATTAGCCACTGCGAACGACTGGCAGGGCAACGGCGTCGATTGGGATTTCGAGGACTGCCTGATCCCGTACAGCGTCA
>DASSAH010000056.1:0-4864 GCA_035685585.1 Coriobacteriia bacterium | reverse complement strand
CGGATCCGGAGTGCGGAACGTGCTGGCTCCTGGCTTACGAGGTGCCGCCAGGGAGGAAGTCGTCGAGTTCGACCGCACCCTGATCCGAGCTGTCGTATGGCCGTGCGTACGCCCAGCCGTTGACGAGGGTGCGCCGCAACGTTCGCTGAGACTCCCGGCAGAGGTCACGCTTCGTCCTCTGCGGACTGATTGCGGCGGCATCAACGAGCTCGCGTTCGACACGCCAGCAGAGGCCGGCATAGTCGACGAGTTGCGGCGCCTACTTCGCGCTCAGCGCCGCTCCGAGCGCTCCGACCGTCTGCGCCTCCTCGGGCACCAGCACCTCTCCACGGAATCCGGCGCGAATCAGCTCGACCATCGCGGCGTTCTTGGCGACCCCGCCCGCGAACACGAGCGGTCCCGCTGCGCCGATCCGCCCGAGCGAGCCGAGCGTTCGTTTGGCGATCGACTCGTGCAGTCCGCGCGCGATCGAGGCGCGGTCCTCGCCCCGGTGCACAAGGCCGGTGACCTCGCTCTCGGCGAACACCGTGCACATGCTCGATATCTGCAGTGTCGCACCGTGTGCCGCGAGCGCCTGCTCGGCGAACTCCTCGAGCCCGTAGCCGAGTGCTCGGGCCATCACCTCGAGGAACTTGCCGGTCCCCGCGGCGCACTTGTCGTTCATCTCGAAGTCGGCCACGCGCCCGTCATCGCCGAGCACGATGACCTTCGTGTCCTGGCCTCCGATGTCGAGCACGCTCGCCGCTCGCGGGAATAGGGCGCGCGCCCCGAGCCCGTACGCCGTGATCTCGGTGACCGCTCCGCACCCGAACGCCTGTCGCGCGCTATGACGTCCGTAGCCGGTCACAACGACGAGGTCGTGCTGGCCGCGCGTCACGAACGTGCGCGCGACGGAGACCGGGTCGAATCCCGAGTCGGCCACAGCGGCGTCGAGCGGCCGGCCGTCCTCGAGCCAGACCGCGTCGACGCTGCGTGAACCGATATCGAGGCCGAGGACGCGCACCGGCTGTCTCTCGCGCCTAGATCATCTCGAGGAACGCCTCGACGCGCGTCGAGAGCTGTCCCACATCCTCGGCCGAGTAGTCGGTCGTGATCTTCAGGACCGGGAAGCCCGCGTTGCGCACGGCGGTGTCGACGGCATGGGCCTCCATCTCGTAGAGTCCGCAGAACTGCAGCGAGTAGTCGATGACCCCGTCGACCCTGAGCTCCCGCGCCATGCGGACGATGTCGTCAAGGCGTCCCTCATTGGGCGTGAAGCACGCACAGTTGATGTCGAGGTACTTCGCCGCGATGTCGTCGATCATCTCGTCGAGCGTGGCGGCGTCCTCCGACACCAGCTTGTCGAAGTAGCGGCTGCCGGTGCACATCTCCTCGCCCACCACGACGCCGCCCGCCCTCTCGATGATGTCGTGGAGCTTCCAGTTGGGCAGCGCCATCGGCGTGCCGGTGATGAGGACTCGCCTGGCGCCGTTCGACGTCACACCCTCGCCTGCGGCGATGCGGCTCTCGAGTTCGTCGGCGAGCGCGTTCATGAACGTGGTGAACCGCGGAGTGTCGTCCATGAGGGCCACCTGTGTCGCGAGCAGCGCGTCCTTGCCCGAGATGGGCGCGGGATCCGCCGAGCGGGCCGCCGCTACGCGCTGGAGCGCACGACGCTTGTCGTTGACCTCCTTGATGGCGGTCCTCAGCGAATCGGCGGACACCTTCTGGCCGGTAAGTCCCTCCATCTTCTCGATGAGCCGGACGATCTCACCGCGCCACATCGCGAGGTCCGCCTCGCGCTTCATCTGGGGGAGCTCCATGACGTAGACATCGTGCAGGTCACACAGAAGCTCGTAGCCTTTCTTCTTGCCGTCGCAGGTGGTCTCGCCGATCACGAGGTCAGCCGACTCGATGTACGGGCAGATCTTGCCGAGCTTGATGCCGAGCATCGACTTCACGAGCGGGCATGTGTTGCGCGGCATGACCCTCTCGACCTGCTCGTACGCGAACTCGGCGCCGGCGCAAAGTCCCAGGCACCACGTTCCCGCAGCCCGGACGATCTCTTCGGGCACGTAGAGACAGAACGTGCCGACAACCTTGCCGCCCTGGGCTCGGAACTCGTTGAGTTCGTGGATCCTCAGACCGTGCAACTCGCTCATGAAGTAGTTGAGGTAGTCGGTGCCTTTGGGGCGGTTTTCCTGGGTCATGAAGGTGTTTCCGAAGAGCTGTCCGACTGCCTCAAGTAGCGCGTCATGTGAGGGCAGGTCAAGGCCGAGGTCTGCCCACAGCTGGCGGTAGTCGGGCGTGGCGGTCTGGGTCATGGTCGTCTCCTTACGTGGTTCGCCGGTGTTCACGCGAGGCAGAGCATGAGCGGATGTTATCACAGAAATACATAAAGACTGATTCATGATGAGTGCGCTCGCGAGTGGGCCGGATCCGGTGGCACACATGGATCGGTGCGGGCCGCACGCCCCGCGTTCGCTGTACGATATGCGCAGGCGACGGGAGGACGAGCCACATGACGGCGCAGCACCTGCGGGGGTTGAGGATTCCGCGCTGGGTCGCTGCCGTCGCGTGGCCGCTGCAGCTGCTGCTCCTCTACGTGCTGGCACCGGCGATTCTGGCGAACCTCGGTATGCGTTACGGCTGGCAAGGGGCTCAGCCGGGTCCCGGCAACGCTGCCGGCGTGCTCCTGCTGGCGCCCGGTCTTCTCGGTCTCGGGTGGGTTGCCTACCGCCACCTCGTCACGTCGCCCCGTGCGGCGAAGGTTCCGCCGTTCGCTCCGGACTACCTGCTCACCGAGGGAGCGTACGGCTGGTCCCGGAATCCGATGTACGTCGCGGGCATCACGACGTGGATCGGGTGGAGTGTCTACTACGGGAGCCCGTGCGTGATGGCGGGCGCGGCGCTGGCAACCGCGGTGATCGCCGGTGTCGCCGTCCCGTACGAGGAGCGGTCACTCGAGGCCCGCTTCGGTGGGGCGTACGTCTGCTACAAGGAGTCGGCGCCGCGATGGCTGAAGGTGCCTCGGCGGCCGCGTTGATTCTGGGTCCGCGGGGAAGGCTCGACACGGAAGTGTCGGCCCCGAAGCTGGCCGGAGGTTCATGAGTCTCTCGATGATCGTCGCGTTCGTCGGCATCGCACTCGTGGACAGTCTCAACCCCACGCTGTTCGCTGGTGAGGTCCTCGTCTTGCGGGGGAGCCGGCCCGAGCGTCGCGCGCTCGCCTACATCGCGGGCGTCGTCACCGTGAACCTCATCGTCGGGGTCGTGCTTGCGGCGGGCGTCATGGCGTTTGCCACCGCCTATCTCGCACAGATCGGTCCCGCCGTTTGGCTCGTCCTGCAGACGGGCGCTGGCGTCGCACTGCTCGTATTCGGACTGGTCTATCCGGCCTCCGGCAGGGATCTGTTCGGCGCACGTCGCGAGCCGCCGAAGGGGGTTGCCGGACCGTATCTCTTCGGTTTCGTGCTGACGCTCACAGAGATGACGACGGCGGTCCCGTACTTCGCCGCCATGGCATTGCTCGGCGAGGCTGGCTTGCCGCACGCACAGATGCTGTTCTGGCTCGTGGTCTACAACCTCATCTTCGCGCTGCCTCTGATCGCTCTGGTGGGCGCGCATAGACTTCTGCGACGTGGCTTTGAGCCGCTGGTGCGCAGGCTCGACGAATGGGTGCGGTCGCGCGGCCGGATTGCGCTCAAGTACGCGTGCCTGTTGTTGGGAGTCGTCATGCTCGGAGATGCCGCTCACCGTCTCTGGGCCGCTGGATAGGTGGCTCGCGGACCCGACGGATGCGCCGCACTGAGGCCGCGCACGCCACATGCCGCAGCACGTCGGCGCCGCGTCCGTATGGACATGCGTCCACCCACCGGATATACTCCCGACGCTAACCGCATATCGTCTGAAAAGCGGGATCCCGCCCCTCGGGGTCGAGAAGGTCCCCACCTTGCGGCGCCGTATGGCAGCTGTCTGGTCGAGATGAACCGCCGAGCACGGGCATGATGTCCGCGCCCTCGGCGACTGTCCCGTCCCGTAGGCTGCGCACGAATAGCCGCGGGACGTTTTGTTGTCGTAGGAGTGGCGGTCCGGGGCGGAACGGGCCGCGAACTGTGGAGGTGAACTGCCCATCAGCGCAGTAGAACCGAGGATCAACGAGCGCATCCGTGCGCCGCGCGTGCGGCTCATCGGCGTCGACGGGTCACAGCTTGGGATCTTCGACACGACCGACGCCCAGCGGATCGCCGACGAACAAGACCTCGACCTGGTCGAGGTCGCCCCCAACGGTGTCCCGCCCGTCTGCC
The DNA here is from genome assembly GCA_035685585.1 of Coriobacteriia bacterium. Lineage (GTDB taxonomy): Bacteria > Actinomycetota > Coriobacteriia > Anaerosomatales > SLCP01 > DASSAH01. The sequence goes on along the minus strand of DASSAH010000056.1, from coordinate 579 downwards.
GGATCATGGACTACGGCAAGTACAGGTACGAGCAGGACATCAAGGCGAAGAAAGCCCGCAAGCACCAGGCGACGGTCCAGATCAAAGAGATCAAGTTCCGGCCGAAGATCGACAACCACGACTACGAGACGAAGAAGAAGCACGTGGTCCGGTTCTTGAACGCTGGAGCCAAGGTAAAGGTGACGATCATGTTCCGGGGGCGCGAGATGATGCATGCCGAGCGTGGGCTTGCCATACTCGAGCGACTCGCCGAGGACGTGCGCGAACTCGCGGTGATAGAGAACCAGCCGAAGCTCGAGGGCCGCAACATGCACATGTTGATCCAGCCCGTGAAGAAGGATCCAAAGGACGCGATAGAGGCCACTGAGTCCACGTCGGCCGAGTAAGGAGTCACGGACATGCCAAAACAAAAGACGCACAAGTCGACCGCGAAACGGTTCAAGCTCACCGGCGGCGGGAAGCTCAAGCGCGCCAACGCGTTCAAGAGCCACATCCTTGAGAAGAAGAGCCCCAAGCGCAAGCGGGCGTTTCGCAAGGATTCCCTCGTCCACGCCTCGGATGAGAAGGTCATCAGGAAGA
>DASSAH010000055.1:0-8189 GCA_035685585.1 Coriobacteriia bacterium | reverse complement strand
CTCCCGCGCGCTTCGCTGAGTACATCGCCATGTCCGCCTTGCTCAGAAGCGAGCTGAAGCCGTCCTCGGCAGGATTGTAAACGGCTAGCCCCACGCTGGCCGTCACGGTGACCGTCCGGTCCCCGATGCGGAGCGGACCGCTCACCACCCTCGCCACCTTCTCCCCGACGCGCTCGAGGTCGGCGCGGTCCGCGAGTCTCGGCAGCATGATCACGAACTCGTCCCCGCCGAAGCGCGCGACCGTGTCTCCCGCTCGCACCGCCGAGACGAGGCGCTCGGCGATCGCTCTCAAGACGGCGTCGCCAGCGAAGTGGCCGATGTCGTCGTTGATGACCTTGAATTCGTTGATGTCCACGAAGGCGAGGCCGAGGAGGTCTCCATGACGCTCGGCGTCCGCCATTGTCTGCTCCGCGCGTTCGTTCAGCGCTATCCGGTTCGGGAGTCCGGTGAGCGCGTCGTGATAGGCGAGCGTTCGGATGGCGGTCTCCGCGCGCCGACGCTCGGTGATATCGCGAACGACCGCGACGATGACGGTGCGCCCGGTTGCGAGCTTGAGGGCGCGGGCATGCACTTCAGACTCGTAGGTGGAGCCATCGCCCCGCAGCCCCCAGGCCTCAAAGGTGTGAGAGCCTTTCTCGAGCACTGACGTGAGCCGTTCGCGCCGTCCTGCTCTACCGTGCGCCGGTGTCCACCCCCATGGTTCCAAGCGGGAGAACTCCTCGGCGGTCATCCCGGCTGCTTCGGCGGCCGCCTGGTTGAAGTGCAGCAGGTTGCCGTCGAAGTCGTGGACGATTATCGAGTCGAGTGCCGCATCGAACGCGGCCGACTTGATCCGTTGCTCCTCGGCGTCGACGGGCTCGCAGTCGTCGAGCACGGTCACGATGACGACCTCGCGGCCCAGCAGGTCGCTCAGTCGCGCGCTGACCCGGACCGGGCGCACGGCGGCGCCGGCGTCTCGGTGCACGGAGTCGAACACGACGCCGGCAAGCAGCTCCTGCCTGGTGCGCGGGAACAGCGTTGGCGAGCCGCGGGCGACGAGGTCGCTTTCGCTCATGGTGACAAGGCGGGAGACGGGACGCCCGTACAGCGCGGCCGCCTTCTCGTTGGCGGCGAGCACGCGGCCATCGGGGAGCGCGGCAAGGCACGCGTCGGGCACGAGCTCGACAACAGACTCGAGCAGCGCCGTCAGCGCGAGGTCGTCTGTGCCCAGGCCGTAGACCACGTCTCCCTCCCCTCTCGCACTAGAATCATCGGTATGCGCGGCCCAGGGCATGAGTGCGGCGCCGCGCCGGGTCCGCCGGGGGCGCTCGGCTATACTGCGTCGCAGCGCTCTGGGACAGCCGTGCCGGAGTCTCGACAGGAGGTCGCCATGGTTGACGCGCGGTTCGTCCGTGACAACGCCGAGGTGGTCCGGGCGGCGCTTGCGTTGCGCGGCGCGTCGTGGGATGTGGACGCCTTCCTCGCGCTGGACGGTGCGCGCCGCTCGCTCATCGGCGAGGTCGAGGCGCTCCAGGCCAGACGCAACGACGCCTCGAAGGCGATCGGAACCCTCATGCAGGAGAACCGCCGCGACGAGGCCGAGGCGGCGAAGGAAGAGGTCAGGAGCCTCAACGAGGCGATCGGCGCGCTTGAGGCGCGCATGGAGGCGGCCGATGCGGACACGCGCGAGATGCTGCTGGACCTCCCCAACCTGCCCGATGCGTCCGTCCCGGCCGGAGCCGACGAGACCGGCAACGTGGAGGTGCGCCGGTGGGGAACGCCTCCGGCGTTCGATTTCGAACCGAAGGCCCACTGGGACCTCGGCCCGCAGCTCGGCGTCATTGATTTCGAACGCGGGGTGCGACTCGCGAAGTCGCGCTTCGTCGTCCTGGGACACGACGGGGCGCGGCTGACGCGCGCGCTCTTCAGTTTCATGCTCGACACGGCCGCCGAGCGGGGCTACCGGGAGTGGTGGGTGCCGGCGCTCGCCAACGTGCAGACGCTCACGAGCACGGGCAATCTCCCCAAGTTCGAGGACGACCTTTTCGCGACGGGCGGGGGGCTCTATCTCATCCCGACCGCCGAGGTCCAGCTCACCAACCTCCACCGCGGGGACGTGCTCGAAGCGGCCGACCTGCCGCTCTCCTACACCGCCTACACGCCGTGCTTCCGCGAAGAGGCGGGCAGCGCCGGCCGCGACACCCGCGGGATGATTCGCGTGCACCAGTTCGACAAGGTCGAGCTTGTGAAGTTCGCGACTCCGGAGACCTCGGCCGACGCCCTCGAGGCGATGGTCGCCGACGCCGAGCACATCCTGGAGCGGCTTGGCCTGGCCTATCGCACGATCGTGCTCTGCACCGGCGACATGGGATTTGCCGCGGCGAAGACGTACGACATCGAGGTCTGGCTACCGAGCTATGACGGCTACAAAGAGGTTTCGAGCTGCTCGAACTGCACCGATTTCCAGGCGCGCCGAGCCGGGATCAAGTACCGCAGTCCCGGCGAGTTCAAGGGCAGCCGTCTTGTGCATACCCTGAACGGCTCGGGTCTCGCGGTAGGACGCACGCTCGTCGCCGTCCTTGAGAACTACCAGCGTGCCGACGGCACCGTCGAGGTGCCCGAAGTGCTGCGGCCCTATCTCGGCGGGCAGAGCGAGATCGTGGCGCGCTGATCGCGTTACGACGCGCGACTCGCGCCGACGGGAATACTCTGGCCGAGCGATACGCTCCGCGTTTCCGCTGAAAGGCCGTACCGATGTCGACACCGCACGCCGCGACGATCCTCACCGTGTTCGGCGCGTCAGGCGACCTCATGGCCCGCAAGATCGTCCCGGCGCTCTTCTACCTGAGCGGTAAGGGCGCGCTACCCGAGCGATGCGCGGTCGCGGGGTTCTCGCGGCGTGACTGGACCGGCGACGACCTGCGCGCCAAGGTCCGCGAGATCGTCGAAGAGCGCTTCCCGGACGTGCCGGAAGAGGACGTCACGGCCTTCGTGAAGCGCTTCGCCTACGTCCGCGGCGAGTTCGACGACCCGGACGCGTACGCGCGGCTCGGCGCGCACTTGTCCGCGATCGACCGCGGATGGGAGCTGTGCGCGAACAAGCTCTTCTACCTCGCCGTCCCGCCCGAGCACTACCGCACCATCCTCGGGAGGCTCGCTGAGAGCGGTCTCGCCGAGCCGTGCGATGACCTCACGGGCTGGACGCGGGTGCTCGTGGAGAAGCCGTTCGGTGACGATTCGCGCACCTCTCAGGAGCTCGACGAGTTCCTCGGCGGGCTCTTCCGCGAGGAACAGATCTACCGGATCGACCACTACCTCGCCAAGGAGATGCTGCAGGGCATCATCAACTTCCGGTTCACGAACAACCTCTTCGAGACCTCGTGGGACCGGCGCGCCATCGAGTCCATCGAGATCTCGCTGCTCGAGTCTATCGGCGTCGAGAAGCGCGGGCGCTTCTACGACGGGGTCGGGGCGTTGCGCGATGTCGGCCAGAACCATCTGCTGCAGATGCTCGCTCTTGTCACGATGGACCAGCCGTTCAGCCGAGGGGCCGCCTCCATCCGCGAGGCCAGGGCGGGACTCCTGCGTTCGCTGAGACCGCTCACGGCCGAGGAGTCCGCGCGCGCGAGCTTCCGCGCGCAGTACGCGGGCTACCGCGAGATCGAGGGGGTTGACCCGGGTTCGGACACGGAGACGTTCTTCCGGCTGCGCTTCGAGATGACGGGACGCCGATGGGCTGGCGTGCCCGTGACCCTGCAGGCGGGCAAGCGGCTCGGCGAGGCCCGCAAGGAGATCGTGGTGACGTTTCGCCACCCGCATCCGTGCCTGTGCGACCGGTGGCACCACTACCAGAACCGGGTGACGTTCAGGCTAGAGCCCGTGGAAGAGATCGAGATCGAGTTCTGGGCAAAGCGCCCCGGCTTCGACTACGGTGTCGAGCGGCGGACGTTCGACTTCTTCCTCTACGAGAAGGACGAGAAGACGCAGTACGTCGAGGAATACGCGAAGCTTCTCCTCGATGCGGTCGACGGCGATCAGACGCTCTTCGTCTCGACCGAGGAAGTCGCCGCGATGTGGGCGTTCATCGACCCCGTCTCGCGTGCCTGGCGTGACGGCGCCGTACCGCTCGAGCGCTACGCCCCCGGCAGCGCTGACGTGACCGAGCGGGCCGCGCACGTGCTCGACTCACCAGCCGTCCGGGGCCGCGTGGGGGTGGCCGGGCTCGGCAAGATGGGGTCGGCGCTCGCGCTCAATCTCGCGGGCAGCGGCTGGCACGTGGTCGCCTACAATCGCACGTCCGAGCGGGTCGCCGCAGTCGTGCGCCAGGACGACACCGTGCAAGGAGCGCACTCGTTGGACGAACTCGTGGACGCCCTCGAGCGGCCGCGTGTCATCTGGCTGATGCTCACCGCGGGCAAGCCGGTCGAGCACACGCTCTTCGCTCCTGGCGGGCTGGCCGAGCTCCTTGAAGCCGGTGACGTCGTCATCGACGGCGGGAACTCGTACTTCGGTGACGCGGCCGACCGGGCGAAGCGCCTTGCCGAGCGGGGCATCGCGTTCCTCGACTGCGGCACGAGCGGCGGCCCGGGTGGCGCGCGGGCGGGCGCTTGCCTCATGGTGGGTGGCGCGAAAGAGGAGTTCGAGCGGCTGGAGGCCCTTTTCGCCGACGTCGCCCTGCCCGGGGGGTACCGCTTCTTCGAGGGACACGGCGCGGGCCACTTCGTCAAGATGGTCCATAACGGCATCGAGTACGGGATGATGCAGGCCATCGCCGAGGGCTTCCAGATCCTGCGCACGATCGACTTCGACCTCGACCTTACCGCGGTCGCCGATATCTACCAGCACGGCAGCGTCATCGAGTCTCGGCTCGTGGGTTGGCTCGCCGAGGCGTTCGAGCTGCACGGCGAAGCTCTCGAAGGCGTCTCGGGCATGGTCGGCCACACCGGCGAGGGCGAGTGGACGGTGCGTACCGCCGGCGAGATGGGCCTCGAGGCACGGGTCATCCGCGCGGCCCTGGAGTTCCGCAGAGAGTCCGAGCGTGACCCGACCTACGCGGGACAGGTGCTCACCGCGTTGCGGAACCGCTTCGGCGGGCACGCCCTCTGACGGTCGCGGCGCTTTCGGCGCCGAGGCGAGCGCCGCTCAAGAACCGCTTGGCCGCCTCGACCGCCTCCTCGGGCGAGGACGCGAGGGCCATGCGCTCGCCGCCCACCTGCACCAGCGCGTCTCCCGGATGCCAGCCGACGACCACGACAGGCCGGCACGCGTTGACGGCGAGCGCGATCTCGGAGAGCGTTCCGGCGCCACCGGGCAGGGCAAGCACCACGTGACTCGAGAGCACGTTCACGACGTTTCGCGCATCGCCCATGCCGGTGCAGATGACGACGTCCGCGTGAGAGGTGGCCTCATCAGGCTCCTCGCCGGGCAGTACCGCGAGGACGAGTCCGCCCGCGCGCTTCGCGCCCGCCGAGGCGGCATCCATCACTCCGGCCGGCCTGCCGCCCGTCAGCAGCGCCCAGCCTTGCGCCGCGACCAGCTCGCCCGTGCGGCGAGCGAGCGCGCGCGTGGCTTCATCGGCGACCCCGCCGCCCATGACCCCGATCACGGTTCGCATCACGCCTCCCTCACCGAGTGTAGCGCACGGTCGAACCGCCGCGGCGCCGGAGTGCGGGGGCTGACGCGCGCGGAAGGATCGCCCGGGACGCGAAAAAGCCCCGCGATCAGCGGGGCTTTCAGAGGGGTGCGGTGGTGCGCCCTGAGAGATTCGAACTCCCGACCTTCTGATTCGTAGTCAGACGCTCTATCCTGCTGAGCTAAGGGCGCGCGCCCGACACGGGCGTGGCAATCCTGCCAGGATGCAGGCGTGATGTCAAATGGCGGAGAGTGAGGGATTCGAACCCTCGAAGGGGCTGTTAGCCCCTTACTCGCTTAGCAGGCGAGCGCCTTCAGCCGACTCGGCCAACTCTCCGTGACGCGCTCTCGGCTCAGTGGCTGCCGGGCGCCGCATCATTGTAGCAACTCTTCAACCGGTGGCGGAGGGGGTGGGATTCGAACCCACGAGCCCTTGCGGGCCAACGGTTTTCAAGACCGTCGCATTCAACCGCTCTGCCACCCCTCCGCGCGGGAAAGTGTAGCATGCGGCCTATGGACGCCGACGCGACATACATGGCCCTCGCGCTCGAGCAGGCCCGCCTCGCGGCCGCCGCCGGGGAGGTCCCTGTCGGCGCCTGTGTCGTGCGCGACGGGGAGGTGGTCGCACGCGCTCACAACCGCCGCGAGACTGACGCCGACCCCTCGGCGCACGCGGAGTTCATCGCGATCCGGGAGGCGGCCTCGGCGCTCGGCAGATGGCGTCTCTCGGACTGCACGGTCTACGTGACGCTCGAGCCCTGTCCGATGTGCGCGGGTCTCATGCACCAGGCCCGGATCGCGCGGCTCGTGTACGGCACTGACGACCCGAAGGCCGGCGCGGTCGGCACCTTGTACGACCTCTCGAACGATGAGCGCCTCAACCACCGGTTCGATGTCACACGCGGCGTGCGCGCCGAGGAGTGCGCAGAAGTGCTCACGGAGTTCTTTCGCGCGAGACGGGCAGGCCGGTGAAGAGTGCCTCGCGCTCATGCTCGACGCCGAAGAAACCGAAGATTACGAAGGGTCTGACGCTTCGAGAAGGGCCGTCGGGTGCCCAACGAGCTCGCGGGGCAGATAGAGGATGCGCTGAGGCCGGTCATCGGCACGGTGCTCGCGACCGTCTCGGTCGACGTCGAGGTGAGGCGTATCGGGAAGACGCTCGACACCGTCGACCATTCTGACGTGCCCGCTATCGCCGAGAACCTCATCGAGGCGCTCCGGCTCGTCGTGGGACCCGACACGGCGGCCGCGGCCGCCGTGCGCGTGCGTGAGGTGGGCTGAACGCGCTCGCTGCTGCGAGGCCGGCCGAGCTGCGGACGCCGCCCAGCGCTAGGGGGCCGGCGCGCCGACGGCGGCGAAGAGTTCCGGCCCGAGCGTCACGCGCGCGTCCTCGTACCCGGGCCACGGGCTCACGCCGTGCGCGAGCGCGAGGCGCAGCGGGACGCTCACCGTGTCGAAGGCAAGCGGGTCCAGGCCGGAGGCAAGCTCCTCCCAGCTCACCGGGACGGCAACAGGGGCTCCCGGCCGGGCGCGGGTCGAGTACGCGGCGATGGCCGTGGCGCCGTGGGCGTTCCTCAGGTAGTCGATGAAGATCTTCCCTGCCCGCGCGGCCTTGGCCATCCGCCCGGTGAAGCGCGACGGTTCCGCCTCGACGACCCGGTCGACGAGCGCGTGCGCGAGCGAACGGGCGGCGTCGTGGTCGTGCGTGGGCGCGATCGGCGTGACCACGTGCAGCCCGTGCCCGCCGGTCGTCTTGGCGAAGGCGCCGAGACCGAGTCCGGCGAGCGCGTCTCGCAGGAGGTGGGCGGCGTCGAGCACGTCCGCCCACTCGATGCCTGGCCCGGGGTCGAGATCGAAGACGATGCGGTCGGGCGTCTCGGGTGAGTCCGCCCGGCTGTTCCACGCGTGGATCTCCACGACGCCGAGCTGGACGAGCGCGCGCAGGCCGTCCGCGTCGTCCACGGTGAAGTAGGCGGCGGGTCCGTCGCGCTCGGGGACCTCGAAGATCCGAAGCGTTTCGGGGAACGATCGCGGGTCGGGATGCTTCTGGAAGAAGCACTCGGCGGCCTGCCCGTGCGGGCAGCGCACGACACTCACCGGACGGCCGGCGAGGTCGGCGAGCATGACTGAGGCCACCGTGTCGTAGTACGTCGCGAGTTGCGCCTTCGTCACGGGGGAGGCGCCGGACGGACCGGCCTCGAAGAGGTCCTTGTCCGGGTTGGTGAGTGGCGGGCGGCGGTCGGCGCGGGCGGCGTCGCCGGAGGGAGCGGGCTCGTCGCGGCGGACGCTCTCGGGCGAGCGGTCCTCCCGCACACCGATGAAGACCGGCTGGCGCAGGGCGCCGGAGGCGATCCACTCGGCGAACTCGACCTCGACGACCGTCAGGGGCCGTACCCAGGTGATCACCCGGTCGCGTGGGCGCGGAGGATCGGCGAAGGGGGAGTCCGGGGTCGCGAGCGCACCGAGGCGAGCGGCGAGGGCGGCGAGGTCGCGTTCGGTGAGTCCGGAGCCGACTCTGCCGGCGTAGTGGAGCGTGCCGCCGTCGTCGTAGTAGCCGAGCAGTAGCGACCCGAGTCCGC
>DASSAH010000054.1:0-2332 GCA_035685585.1 Coriobacteriia bacterium | reverse complement strand
CGCCGCCAGACCGCGGAGCGCACCGAGTCGCTTCGGACCGGCGGCGTTTCTCGTGTTCCCGCCAAGCCGATCGGATTCGTCGCTGTCGCCGCGGGCGATGGGGTGAAAGAGATACTGGCGAGTCTCGGTGTTGACCGCGTGGTCAATGGCGGCCAGACGATGAACCCCTCCACGGCCGAGCTCCTCGAGGCGGTAGGGCGGGTGCACGCCGACTCGGTGATCATCCTGCCGAACAATCCGAACATCCACATGGCCGCCAACCAGGTCCTCCCGCTGGCAACGGTACCTGTCGCGGTCGTGCCTACCACATCGGTGCCCGAGTCGTTCGCCGCGATGCTCGCAGCGGACAGCTCAGGGGAACTTTCCCAGATCGTCGAGGCGATGACGGCAGCGGCGGCGTCCGTACGCACGGGCGAGGTAACGACGGCGATCAAAGATTCGACCAGTCCGATCGGCCCGATACGCAAGGGCCAGGTCATCGGAATCACAGCCGATGAGATCGCCGTCGTCGGCGATGACGTCGAGGACGTCTCGCTGCGACTTGCAGGACTCATCGCCGGAGACGGGGAAACTCTGACACTCCTCGGTGGGGAAGGCTTCTCAGAGAGCGAGTTGCGCCGACTGGCCGAGATGATCTCTGAGGCGCACCCCGACCTCGAAGTTGAGCACCACGCGGGTGGCCAGCCACTGTACCCCGTGATCATGTCCGTGGAGTGACCGAAGGGAGCCAGAGGATGAGCCGCGTCGGAATCGTCTGTGACAGCACGTGCGACCTGGGGCTGGAGTGGTTCGAGCGCCATGACGTTCGCATGGTTCCCCTCAAGGTACTGTTCGGGACCGACTCGTACCTGGACTGGGTCGACCTGCCGCCCACCCGGTTCTACGAGCTGCTCGCCTCGTCACCCGTGCTGCCCAAGACGTCCCAGCCGTCTCCCGCGGAGTTCGCGAGCGTGTTCGAGAGTTTGGCCGCCGAGGGTTGCGAGGAGATCGTGTCCATCCACCTGACCGCAGCGCTCTCGGGCACCTTCGAGTCCGCTACTATGGCGGCGACCGACTCGCCAGTACCCGTCCGTGTCGTCGACACCAAGGCCGTCTCGCAAGCGACGGCGCTCGCGGTGAAGGTGGCCGCCGAGGCACGCGCGGCGGGAGGAACCGGCGCGGACGTCGCAGCCGCGGCCGAGGCCGCCGCTGCGGCCTCGAGCATGTTCTTCATCCTGGACACCCTCGAATACCTGGTCAAAGGTGGCCGCGCCGGCAAGGCCGCCGGTCTCGCAGCTTCCGTCCTCAACATCAAGCCCATCCTCACCTTCAACGCCGAAGGCACAATTGAGCCGTTCAAGAAGGTCAAGGGATTCAAGAAGGCGATGGCCGAGCTCGCGGCACACGTGGCCGAGGACGCCTCGGGCAGAACGCTTCGCCTCTCTATCCTCCACGGCGCCGCACCCGAGCTTGCCGAGCAGATGCGCGCCGCCCTCGACGCGGCAGGCGTCACCTATACGCTCGACACGGTGGAGTCGGTCGGCGCTGTCATCGGCACCTACGCCGGCCCCGGCGCCGTCGGAGTCGCGTACATGCCGCAGTCCTGACGTCCTCGGAGGCTCGGGTGGCCGCACCCCGTCTGTCCCGCTCAGAGCGTCTCGCTCGATGGCAGCTGCCCGTCTCATCCGCCCGTTTCGTCGACACCGCCCGCGCTGAAGCGCTGTCGAGACTCGGCATACAGACCGTTGGGGACCTCGTCATGTACGCCCCCTTCCGCTACCTCGACTTGAGCCGCACCCGGCCCATCGGCCACATGCCGGTCGGCCGCTACGTGACCGTCACCGGCCGTGTCCACCGGGTGGTTGTGAAGCGTCCTCGTCCCCGGCTGACCATCGTCGAAGTCGCTATCACGGACTCCACGGGGATCCTGCTCGGCGTGTGGTTCAACCAGCCGTTCATGGCCAACCGCTTCCACGAAGGTGAGCACGTGGCCTTCGCGGGCAGGATCGAGCAGGCCTATGGCTTCCTCCAGATCACGAACCCTCTCTTCGAGCGGTTGGGAAATGCCGAGCGTCCCGCCCATCTCGGCCGCGTCCTTCCGGTGCATAGGACGACCGAGGGGCTTACCACCAACTGGATGCGACGGCTCGTCGCGGCCGCACTCGACGATGCGGCCGACATCCCTGATTTCGTCCCCGCCTCGCTCAGGGCGCGTCGAGGACTCATGCCGCTTCGGGCCGCGCTGCGCGCGGTGCATCTTCCCGCCGACATGATTCAGGCTGACGAGGCCAGAAGACGGTTGGCCTACGACGAGCTCCTCTGCCTCCAGGTGGGTCTCGCGGTTCGCCGACAC
>DASSAH010000053.1:0-1958 GCA_035685585.1 Coriobacteriia bacterium | reverse complement strand
GACGCCTTGGCCGCCTCGTGGGAGGCCAGGAACTCCTCGGCCTCCGGGGTGATGTGCTCGCGAAACGCGTAGTCGGTCTTCAACCGCTCCTTCGCCGCGAGGATTCCCTCGTGGGACTTGAGCTTCATGTTGGTCGGACAGGGCGTGTGGATCTGAACGTAAGTGGGGCCGACCTCGCGGGCGATGAGAACCGCCTTCTCGAACGACTTGCCGATCTGGCGCGGCCGAGCCGTCGACACGACAGCGACGTAATCGCAGCCGGAGGCGATCGCGAGCTCGGCCATCTTCACCTTCTCGAACTTCTTTCCTGTCGGCGCCATGTTGAGGACCGAGCCCTGCAGGCTCATCCCGCTCTCCTGGCCGCCCGTGTTCGCGTACAGCTCGTTGTCGAACATGACCGTCGCGATCTTCTCCTGCCTGAACCACGAGTGCAGCGTCATGTCGAGTCCGATGTCGGCCGTCGCGCCGTCACCGGCGATCACCACGACATCCTTCACCTTGTCGGGGAAGCGAAGGGCGAGCCCGCGCTTCAGTCCCGACGCGACCGCGTTCTGGTTCCCAAACAGCGAGTGGACGTTGTGCAGCGCGAGCTGAGTGAAGGCAAGGCTGTTACAGCCGGTCGTCCCGACGACGACCGTGTCCTCTGGCCTCGGAAGAGACGCCATCAGCAGGCGAAACGCGAGGGCGAGGTTGCAGCCAGCGCACAGCGGGTGCTCCTCGAGCAGCTCTTTGAACGTCCCGAGGTCGCCGATCGTCTTGTCCCCGCCGAACGGCCCGTTCTCGACCAGGTCCTTGTACTCGCGGGGCATGACGTCCTCGAAGTGTGGGTTGATCCGCGTGATATCGAGAGACATGCGAGCCTCCTTCCGTTGGTGAGAGCGTGCTACACCCCGACGAACGTGCGGTCTTTGACAACCTGCACGATGACGTCGGGTGGCATGGTCATGCCGCCGTACACGCGTGGGCCGGGAACGATCCTGTCATTGCCCGTGATGACCGAGGCGACTTCCCGAGCCAGCCAACCATTACGGTTGAACTCAGGTATCACGATCGTCTCGGCGGACGCGAGCGCGGCTCGAATCTCTTCCACCGGGAACGGGCGGATCGTCTTGATCTTGATCAGACCGACGTGTACGCCCTCCTCGCGCAGCACGCGAATCGCCTCACGCGACTGCGCGACGGCGGTCCCGGATGCGACGATCTGAATCGGGGCGTCAGGCTCTTCCTGCTCGATGAAGCTGCCCAAATACTTGAGCAGATGTTTCCTCGAACGGATCGCCGCAGCCATGACCTCTTCTTGCCAGCTCGCGTGCGCTGCGTAGCTGATGAAGTTGCTCTTCAGCACGAACGGGTCGCGCATCAGGCGGAAGGGAGGCGTCTCCATGTCGATGTGCGCGACCGGGGAGAGCGCCGGGTTGTACGGCTTCAATGTCACGTCCTCGACTACCACTCGCATGAGCTGGTTCGTGTGGGTCACGAAGAAGCCGTCGACGAACACCCCGATCGGAATGTGTACGGTCGTCTGCTCGGCCACGTCGAAGCTCATCAGGAGCATGTCGTAGAGTTCCTGGGCGTTCTCGGCGTGGAGCATGATCATGCCTGTGTCGAGCAGGAAGCCCATCTCGATCGTGTCGGGCTGGATTGTGAGCGGTGCATTGATGCCGCGGGTCATGAACGCCATGACGATGGGCATCCGCGACCCGGCCCACATCGGGAAGTTCTCGAATGCCCGCAGCGTCCCGGGTCCGCACGTCGCGGTGAAGGTGCGGACGCCGGCCAGAGCGGCCCCGGCGATCTGCGACATCACGGAGAACTCGTTCTCCCCGCGGAAATACTCCTTGACGTACCCCTCGGCGTAGAGGTCGCCGACGAGATGCATGCTCTCGCTTTGCGGGGTTATCGGATACGAGATGGCGATATCGATGTTCGCGCGCCTGATCGCCTCACGGACGGCCTCG
>DASSAH010000052.1:0-1829 GCA_035685585.1 Coriobacteriia bacterium | reverse complement strand
GCCCCGCCCGTCTCGCCTGTCGATGGCGAGGTGTACATTCTCGGCCCAGCACCTACGGGCGCGTGGGCTGGCTTCATGCAGCATGACGTGGTGATGTGGCGTGATGGCACATGGATGAGGTTCCTGCCGTTCACTGGCTGGCTGAAGCAGGTCGGCACCGAGGTGCGACGCTACAGCGGCGCTGCATGGGAGATTGGGGCTGAGCCTTCGGGCGCTGCTGCTGCGGCCGTAGCCGCTCACGTCGCCGCTGCCGACCCGCATCCGCAGTACCTGACGCCGACCTTTGTCCACACGCAGGGCAGCGCATCGGCCACTTGGACGGTGAACCACAACCTCGGCTTCCGTCCGTCCGTCGAGGTTTTCAGTGTTGGCGGCGCGGAGATTGACGCCGCAGTTCTGCACACCTCGGTTAATCAGACCGTTATTTCCTTCAACACCGCTACTGCCGGCAGCGCCCGGCTCATCTAACGGAGCACCATCATGGCACGCCAAGTCCTCACCGACCTCGACCTCAACAGCACCAGCCGAATCCTCAACCTGCCGGCGCCGACGCTCGACGGCCACGCGGCCAACAAGGCCTACGTGGACTCGGCGATCGAAGGCCTCGCATGGAAGGACAGCGTTCGCGTCAGTACGCAGTCGAACATCAGCATCGCATCGCCTGGCGCGACCATCGACTCGATCACGATGGCGACGAACGACCGCGTTCTCGTCCGCGCGCAGACCGCGCAGACCGAGAACGGCATCTACATCTGGAACGGCGCCGCCACTCCGATGACCCGCTCGGCCGACGCCAGCACGTTCCCCGAGCTGGAGCAGGCCGTAGTCACGGTGGAGGAAGGCACGTCGGCCGGATCGACATTCCGGCAGACGGCCATCAACGGCGTGATCGGCACGAACAACGTCCTGTGGTCGAGCTTCGGCACGAGCGCCCCGTCAGCCACCGAAACCACGGCCGGCATCGCCGAACTGGCAACGCAGGCCGAAACCGATGCCGGCACCGATGACCTTCGCATTGTCACGCCGCTCAAGCTGGCGAATCTGGCGGGCCGCATTCGCAAGTTCAGCCAGCTTTTCGGCGACGGCAGCGCCACGCAGTTCACGATCACGCACAACTTCAACACGCAGGACGCGCAGGCCATCGTTCGCCGCGCGACTGGCGCGTTCGACGAGGTGATCTGCGATGTTGAATACACGACGGTCAACACCGTGACGCTGCGGTTCGCCGCGCCGCCGGCAAGCGGCGGGTTCCGCGTCTTCATCCTGGCCTAAGCCGATGCCGCGCGAGTTCGCTACTGGCGTCCGCTTTGCCGTCGTCTCGACGCTGCCCGCCGCGGCGTCGAGCGCTGGCGTCGTGCTCGAACAGGGCGGAAAGCTCTGGTTCTCCGACGGCGCTGCGTGGGTGGATCTCGGAGCGGGGGGCGGCGGCGGTGGAATCGCGTGGAGCGTCGTCACCGCAGGGCAAACACTCGTCGCCGACGGGGCGTTGCTTGCCGTCATCACCACGACGCAGAACTTCCCGCTTCCCGCATCGCCAACGGCTGGGCAGGTGTTCATCGTCGCCAACGCGCGCGGATCGACGGCGGGTGCCCTTGCGCGAATCCAGACTGGCGCGTCGCAGCAGATTGTCGGCACCGCTGCGGCGGGTGATGACGTTACCGTGGCGCCCGGCGAGACGATCTACCTCGTCGCGCGCTCTTCAACCCTTCTGGAGATTGTATGATGGCTGACGTAAGTCTCAGTTCGTTAAAGCGTGCGCCAAGGCGCGCCACCTACGTCCTCACCTCCAGCAACGCGAGCTTCCCAATCCCGTCATGGGCGCAGGGCGG
>DASSAH010000051.1:0-3514 GCA_035685585.1 Coriobacteriia bacterium | reverse complement strand
TGGCCGCGCTACGTGCATGCGCGACACGTCTATCACGTCCTCGTGTTGTGGGTGAAAGAGAATCTCGCTACCCTGTTCAGGTCCCGGAAGCGCTTCGTCCCGCCCGCCCGCCCGGCGTGCGACACCCCGGAGGCCTGATGTACGATTCCACCGAGCAGAGCGAGCGCGCCGGCGTCGCGCGCGGTACCGTCGCGTCCGGAGAGGACCACGTCCACGGGACGTTCGCGCCCATCGCCAGGAAGTACGACCGCTTCAATCGGTTTGCGAGCCTGGGAATCGACAACTCCTGGCGGCGCGCGGCCGTGGCGGCCGCCGCGATCAAGACCTCGAGCCGCGTCCTCGACATGTGCGCGGGGACGGGTGAGCTGTCGCTCGCGATAGCACGGCACGGCCGCCCGGCCGAAGTCGTCGGCGTCGATATCGTGCCTGAGATGCTCGCGGTCGCCGAGCAGAAGGCCCGCGGGTTCCAGGGGCGCACCGTGATCACGTTCACCATCGCCGACGCGCACGGAGCTCCGTTCCCGGATGCGTCGTTCGACGTGGTGACGGTCGCCTTCGGGGTCCGCAACGTCTCCGACCGCGCGGCGCACTTCGCCGAGGTGCTCCGGGTCCTCAAGCCGGGCGGACGCTACGTCATCCTCGAGTTCTCGCAGCCCCCGTTCGCGGTCTGGCGCTGGCTCAGCCACCGCTATCTCGCCTCGGTCATCCCGGTCATGGGCGGCCTGTTCACCGGCGAACGCGCGGCATTCGTGTACCTCAACGAGTCGATCCGGTCGTTCCCGGCCCAAGGCGCGCTCGCGGCGGAGTTGCGCTCGGCCGGTTTCAGCGCAATCTCATGGGAGGACCGGAGCGGCGGAATCGTCGCCATCCACACCGCGGTCAAGTAGCGGGTCGCCCGGTGTTGGTAGAATGGCATGACGCCTGAGCCGAGGAGACATCGATGCTGCTCTCCGCCCGCTATGTCCTGCCGATAGCGTCTCCGCAGATCACCGACGGCGCTGTCCTCGTGCGCGGGGACCGCATCGTCGAGGTAGGAGAGTTGTCAGCGCTCGCAGCGGCGCATCCCGACGAGGAGGTCCGCGACTTCGGGCTGTCGGTCCTGATGCCGGGCTTCGTCGATGTGCACACCCACCTGGAGTACTCGGCGATGCGGGGACTCGTGGACGACCTGCCGTACTCCCAGTGGAAGCTCCAGCTGCTCGAGCGCGAGCAGCGTCTCGACGCGAGGGACTGGGAGGACGCCGCACTGCTCGGCGCGGCCGAAGCGCTGCAGTCGGGAATCACGACGATCGCCGACATCACCGAGACGGGCGCGTCCGCCAAAGCGGCCGTCGCCGCGGGGTTGCGCGCGTTCATCTACCGCGAGGTGTCCACGATGGTCAAGCGGGACGTCCCCGGCGTCATGGCCAGGGCCGCCGATGACATCGCGGCGTGGCAAGAAGGCGCGGACCCGGCCCGCATCACGATCGGCATCGCTCCCCACGCGACGTACAGCTGTCATCCGGAGCTCTACCGTCGCGTAGCGGAGAAGGCTGTGGCGGAGGGACTCCCGGTCTCGATGCATGTGGCCGGCTCGAAGGACGAGTACGATTTCGTGAAGTACGGCAGCTCCAGGCTGGCCGTGGACTACCGCGACGCGAGCCGAGGCGCCAGCTCGGTGTGGCTGCCGACCGGCGTGAGCCCGATCCGCTACCTCGACCAGTGGGGACTGTTCGAGGTCCCGCAGCTCCTGGCGGTGCACTGCACGCAGGCCGACGACGCGGACATCGAGATTCTCGCAGGACACGACGTGGCGGTCGCCTACTGCCCCAGGTGCAACGCGAAGCTCGGCATGGGGGTCGCGCCGCTCGGCAGGATGCTCCAGCGAGGCGTGCGGGTCGGCATCGGGACCGACTCCCCGGCCTCGAGCAACACGCTCGACATGTT
The DNA here is from genome assembly GCA_035685585.1 of Coriobacteriia bacterium. Lineage (GTDB taxonomy): Bacteria > Actinomycetota > Coriobacteriia > Anaerosomatales > SLCP01 > DASSAH01. The sequence continues at coordinate 1,588 of DASSAH010000051.1, read as the reverse complement.
CGACGAGATGCGCATCGGCCTGCTGATCCAGCGGGCGGTCGCCGGGTACGAACCGCACCTCGTGGCGCGCCGGTTCGTGCGCATGGCCACGCTCGGTGCCGCGGAGGCGCTCGGCATCGGGCGGGACGTCGGCTCCCTCGAGCCAGGGAAGCAGGCGGACATCATCGCCGTGGACATCTCCCAGAGCCACCAGATTCCGACGGTCAACCCGTACAGCACGCTCGTGCACACGGCCAACCAGGAGAACGTCGTCTTCACCATGGTCGCCGGCCAGGCGCTCTACGATTCCGGGCGATGGGCTCTGCTCGATATCGAGCGCATCGGGGCGCGGGCCGAGGAGATGCGCGTCACGTTGCGAGAGACGGAGCGGTGATCGAAAGGGGTGCCGTCGTCGCGGTCCGTGCCGGACTGGCCGACGTCTCGATCACGCCGACGGCTGAGTGCGGGCCGTGCGGCGGGTGTGCCGACGGAGCCCGCGGAGCGCGCGTGCTCGAGGACGTCTCGAACGTGATCGGCGCGCGGGTCGGGGACTTCGTGGAGGTCGAGACAGCGCCAAGCGCCCGCCGCCGCGCCCAACTCCTGCTGTATGGAGTTCCTGTGGCTGCCGCGCTCGCCGGGTATCTGGCTGGTTTCTTGCTCGGAGCGTGGGCGAATGTCGCGCCCGACGTGAGCGGTGCTGTCGTCTCGGTGCTCTCAACCGCGGCGGCGGTCGTGTGCGGCGGTCGCGCGGGACGAGCGCTTGCCCAGGGGCATGAGACGCCGCGGGTGCGTGCTATAATCGCGCGGTGCCGCCGCCAGGATTCATGACACGGGTTCCGGCGCGGCCGGATGCCAGAGTAGAAGGGATCGATCGGTGAGCAAACAGGACTTCTTCTTCGATGACGAGCAGCCCGCGGACGCAGCGCCTGCCGACAAGCCGGCCGGCGCGGGTACGGCCGAGTCGGCCGCCGCGTCGAAGCCCGCTGCCAGAGCGCCCCGCCAGACGGCGGCCGCGCCTGCGGCTCAGAGCGTGACGATGACTGTCGCCGGTCTCATCGGCGTTGTCGCACTACTCGTCGGTGTCATCATCGGCATACTCGTGCCGATCGGCGGTGCCGAGGTCGGTTCCCCAGCGGGCGGCACGATGCCGGGTGCCGGAACGGTCGCTCCTCCTCAGCAGGCGCGTCCGCTGACGCCGGAAGAGATGCAGGGCGGCATGCCCGAGGGACATCCCGAGGTCGGGGGGATGCCGGGCGGGGAGACGACCCCCACGCCGGACGGTGGCGCCGCTATGCCGCCGACGCCTGACGGCGGGAGCGAGTAGCACGTGGCCATCAACAAGAAGCAGTCCTCGCTCTGGGTCAAGGTGGTGCTCGTCCTCGTGATCGTGGCGTTCGTCGCGACCCTCGTGCCCGCTGCGTTCCTCGGCGGTGGCCAGGGCGGCGCAGGCGACGCGGCAACCACTACGGGCGCCACGCTGGAGCGTCTCGCACAGACGCATCTTCCCGCGGTCAGGTCGAACACCGCCGTGCTTGCGAGCGACCCGACGAGTTACACAGCGCTCGTCAACCTCGGAAACGCCTACTACGACTGGGGACTGCAGTTGCAG
>DASSAH010000050.1:0-3678 GCA_035685585.1 Coriobacteriia bacterium | reverse complement strand
CGTCGAGAAGGGACAGCCCATCGCGATCGTCGGCTCGACCGGCTACTCGACCGGACCGCACCTGCACTTCGAAGTCCGCATCAACGGCGCGTCCACCAATCCGATGCCCTACCTGCGCTGACCCGACGTCCGCCCAGCGCGCCCGGCGTCACCCTTCAGGCACCGCGCCGTCCACCCCGGCGTCCGGCCGGTTGAACTCGTTCATCGCCGAGCTGACTCCGTGCTCGATGACGTGCAGGACCGCCCTCGCGCCCAGGATGACCGAACTCCCGAGCACCTCGGCGCCCAGACGGCCGAGCACCTCGAGGACGTAATCGGCGGGATCCTGTCGGCCCGGGGGACGCCCTACACCGATCCTCACCCGTACGTACCCCCCGCCTCCAAGCCGCTCGTGAAGTGAGCGCAGCCCGTTGTGGCCGCCGTGGCCCCCGCCCAGCTTCACGCGCACGACACCCTCGGGCAGGTCGATGTCGTCGTGCACGACAACAAGCCGCTCAAGCGGTACGTCGAGGGCGGCGACAAGCCGGCTGACAGCAGCGCCCGAGATGTTCATGAACGCCTGGGGCTTGGCGAGCACGACGTCCTCGTCGCCGAGGCGCCCCGATGCCACCCGCGCTCCCGCCTCATCCCTCCAGTAGGAGACCCGGAGCTCCTCGGCCACGTGGTCGACGACCATGAATCCCGCGTTGTGGCGCGTGAGCTCATAGCGCGGACCCGGATTGCCGAGTCCCGCGACCAGGTACGCCATCGCGGCCCTAGTCCTCCTCGGCGGAGGCCTCCTCGCCGACCAAAGCAGGTTCGGCGCGCTCCTCCGCAAGCTGCTCTTCGGTGGGTTCGAGAGTGGGAGCTGTGACCGAGCATACGATGTCGTGGGGGTCATCTGTGATCTCGACGCCCTCGGGCGCGACAAGATCCGCGACCGTTATCGAGCCGCCCATCTCAAGCCCTGAGACGTCGACATCGAGCGCTTCGGGGATGCCTGCCGGAAGCGCCACCACGGCCACCTCGCGCATCGTGTGCATGAGCACGCCGCCCGCCTTCGCGCCCGGAGACTCGCCCACGAAGCGGAGCGGCACGGTGGCGGCGAGTGTCTGGTCCATCCGTATCGCGAGGAAGTCCACGTGGAGGATGGTGCCGCGCACCGGGCTGTGCTGAATCTCCCGGATGATCGCGTTGACCGGCTTTCCCACCCCTTCCACGCTGATCCTGACGATCATCGACCCCGCGCCGTGATGCGCCACGAATATCTCGAAGTCGTGACGATCGAGCGCGAGCGACACGGTCTCCCGGTTGGGTCCGTATAGCACGGCCGGAATCTCCCGGGAGCCGGCGAGCCGGCGATTCGCTTTGCCGACCGTCGTACGGACACGCGCGGAGATCGCGGTGGCTTCCGTCATCTAGCTCGCACTCCTTTCCCGTGCCGCCGAATCGCCAGACCCGGCGGCAGCCCTCAGAGCTGGAAGTCCGGATCGAACAGCTCGGACACCGACTCGTCGTTGTAGACATTCTGGATAGCTCGGGCGAACAGCGGCGCGACACTCAGCACGCGGATCCTGCCGCCCCGTCTGCCTTCCGGCACCGGAAGCGTATTGGTCACGACGACCTCTTCGATGGACGAGGCGTCGATCCGGTCGAACGCGGGCGGCGAGAAGATGGCGTGCGTCGCAGTCACGTACACGGCGCGAGCGCCCTTCTGCAGGAGGCTTCTCGCCCCTTCGGTCACCGATCCGGCCGTATCGATGATGTCGTCGATGATGATGCACGTGCGTCCGTCGACTTCGCCGACCACATGCGTGATCTCGGCGACGTTGTGGTCCGGGCGCCCCTTGTGCAGAATCGCCAGACTCGCCCCGCACATGTCGGCGAACTTCTTGGCGACCTTCACCCGGCCGACGTCCGGGGAGACCACGCAGATATTCTCAAGCCTGAGACTCTCGAAATAGTCCGCCAGGATGGGCAGCGCGGTCAGATGGTTCACCGGCTGGTCGAAGAAGCCCTGGATCTGGCCTTGATGCAGGTCCATGGCGATGACCTTGTCGATTCCGGCAACGGTCATCAGGTCCGCGAGAAGCTTCGCCGTGATCGGCTCTCGGGCGGCGGACTTCTTGTCCTGGCGCGCGTATCCGTAGTGGCTCACGACTGCGGCGATGCTGCGAGACGAAGCGCGCTTCGCGGCGTCGGCCATGATGAGCATCTCCATGATGGCGTCGTTCACGGGACTGACGGCCGACTGGATGAGGAAGACATCGGCGCCCCGGACGCTTTCAAGATAGCGCACGTACGTCTCGCTGTTCGCGAACTTCGAGATCTTCACGTTGCCGAGTTCGACCCCGAGATGTCGTGCCACGTCTTCAGCAAGCTCCGGATTCGTGGTGCCGCTGAACACCATCATCCGCCTGCCGGTGTCGCTCATCGATCGCCTTCCTGTCCGTCCGCGTCTTCCTGTCCGGCGCACATCCCCGCCCTGCGCCTCGCCACCCAGTCCGAGATCTCGCGCTGTTCGCTTCGCTCGATGGCGAGCGAGCCCGGCGGCACATCACGCGAGATCGCACTCGCCGCCGCGGTCAGCGCACCGGCGCCAATCGTTACGGGGGCAACCAGCATGGTATCAGAGCCGATGAACGCCCCGTCCTCGATGACGGTCCGGTGCTTGGCGAAGCCGTCGTAGTTGCAGGTGATCGTGCCCGCGCCCACATTCACGCCCGCGCCGATGGTTGCGTCGCCGATGTACGAGAGGTGGGGAACCTTGGAGCCCTCACCGATCGTCGAGTTCTTGATCTCGACGCACGTCCCCGCCTTCGCGTTCGCGCGAAGCACCGTCCCCGGCCTGAGGTACGCGACCGGCCCGACGCATGCGCCCGGCCCGATCTCCGCGCCCGTGACGACCGAGGAGTCGACCACGGCGCCGTCGCCGATGACCGAGTCCGACACGCGAGAATCCGGCCCGAGTCTCACCCCCGAGCCCACTTTCGTCTCGCCCATGAGGAACGTCATGGGCCAGATCTCGCTGTCGGGCCCTATCCCCACGCGCGGACCAATCCAGACGAGGTCCGGCTCGACCATCGTCACGCCAGCCGCCATGTGAGCGAGGTTGATGCGAGTCTGCATGGCCCTGGTCGCCTCGGCCAGCTGTAGGCGGGAGTTGACACCGAGGGCCTCAAGCGGGTCCTCGACCGACCGAGCCACGACACCCAGGCCCTCGGCCGCGAAGAGCGCCACCATGTCGGTCAGGTAGAACTCGCGCTGGGCGTTGTCGGCACCGAGACGATCGATACGGACGAGAAGCGACGCGGCGTCGAAACAGTAGGTCCCCGTGTTGACCTCGTTGATCGCCGATGTCTCATCGCAGCAATCGGCCTGCTCCAGGATTGCGGTCACCGCGCCGTCCGCGCCCCGGATGATGCGGCCGTAACCGGTGGGGTCGTCCATGCGAGCGGTCAGCACGGCGAGCGCGTCCCCCTCTTCGCGAGCGGCCACGAGCCCACGGAGCGTCTCCGGCCTGATGAGCGGTGAGTCGCCCGGGAGCACGAGCAGCGAGCCCGACGGGTCCAGGACGTCTCGGGCGCACATCACCGCATGCCCCGTCCCGAGCTGCTGGTCTTGCCTCACGAACTCGACGCCGTCGACCAGGCTCTCGACGACGTCGGCCCGATGCCCCGTGACGACCACGATCCGATC
>DASSAH010000049.1:0-7668 GCA_035685585.1 Coriobacteriia bacterium | reverse complement strand
GCTCCTGTCTTGATCTGCCCCGCGTTCACCGCGACCGCGATGTCCGCGATGGTAGTGTCCTCGGTCTCACCCGAGCGGTGGGAGATCACGCACGCGTATCCGGCGCGTTTCGCCATCTCGATGCAGTCGAGGGTCTCGGTGAGCGATCCTATCTGGTTCACCTTGACAAGGACGGCGTTCGCGACGCCAGCTCCGATACCTCGGGCGAGGCGCTCGGGATTCGTCACGAACAGGTCGTCACCGACAAGCTGAACACGATCGCCCAGGCGCTCGGTCAGCAGCTTCCAGCCGTCCCAGTCGTCCTCGGCCATCCCGTCCTCGATGGACACGATGGGGTAGCGCTCGACGAGATCGGCCCAGAAGTCGACGAGGTCCGCCGGCGACATCACGCGGCCCTCGCCGTCGAGGTGGTAGGCGCCGTCGCGGTAGAGCTCGGTCATCGCGGGATCGAGGGCGAACACGATCTGATCGCCGAGCGTGTAGCCTGCGCGGCGCACGGCTTCTTCGATGATCTGCAACGCTTCCTCGTTGCTGCCGAGGTCAGGAGCGAACCCGCCCTCATCACCAACCGCGGTGGCCAGACGCCGGGAGTGGAGCACCTCCTTCAACGTGTGATAGACCTCCGCGCACATACGCAGCGCCTCGGCGAAGCTCGAGGCACCGACCGGCATGATCATGAACTCCTGCAGGTCGATGTTGTTGTCGGCGTGAGCTCCTCCGTTGATGACGTTCATCATCGGCACGGGGATGACGTGGGCGTTCGCCCCGCCGATATAGCTGTACAGGGTGAGTCCGGTCGATTCCGCCGCCGCCCGAGCGACCGCGAGGGACGTGCCGAGGACCGCGTTCGCGCCCAGACGCGCCTTGTTCGGCGTCCCGTCGAGCTCGATCATCATCGAGTCGACCAGTCGCTGGTCGGTCGCGTCGATTCCGAGGATCTCGGAGGCTATGGCGTCGTTCACGTTCTCGACGGCCGCCCGCACACCTTTGCCGAGATACCGTGCCGAGTCGCCGTCGCGCAACTCCACCGCCTCGAACGCGCCGGTCGATGCCCCGGAAGGCACGATGGCGCGGCCGAAGGAGCCGTCCTCGAGGACGACTTCGACCTCGACCGTCGGGTTTCCCCGCGAATCGAGCACCTCACGCGCGTACACATCGACGATGCTGCTCATGACTCGTGTCCCTCCCGCTCCTTGGCGAGTCGCCACAACGCTTCCATCTCGCTGATGTCCAGGTCCGCCACACCGCGCCCTGCAGCCGCCGCGTCGCGCTCCATCTGCTCGAACCTCCCGATGAACTTGCGGCACGTGGCCCTTAGCGCCTCCTCGGCGTCGATACCCTGTTTGCGGGCCAGGTTCACGATGGTGAACAAAAGGTCGCCGATCTCGCCCGCCGCCTCGGCTGATCCCGGCTCGGTCTCCTTGAGCTCATCGATCTCCTCGTGGACCTTCTCCCAGACCTCGTCGAGGCTCCCCCACTCGAAGCCCGCACCGACCGCGCGGCGTGAGATCTTGTGAGCCCAGAGGAGTGCGGGCAGCGACTGCGGGATGCCGTCCAGGACGCGGTCGCCCTCCCGCTCCGCTCGCTTGAGCGCGTCCCAGCGCTCGATGACCTCCGCTGACGTGCCGGCCTCGGCGTCACCGAACACGTGCGGGTGACGTCGGCTGATCTTGTCCGAGATGCCGGCGATCACCTCATCGATGGTGAACCGGCCATCGTCACTGGCGATCTGCGCATGGAGGACGACCTGCAGGAGGACGTCTCCGAGTTCCTCGGCGAGCAAAGCGTCGTCCCCGGACTCGATGGCCGAGACGGCCTCGTAAGCCTCCTCGATCATTGTGCGCCGCAGGCTCGTGTGGTCTTGCGCCCGGTCCCACGGGCACCCGTCGGGTCCGCGCAGGACAGCGATCAGCCGGACGAACTCGCTGAACCCTGCCCCTGCCTGGCGCGCGGACTCCCCCACGGCGGCCCGGCCCCGGAGACTACTGTCCGCTGGTCCCGGCGGGATCAGGGTTTGCGCCCGCCTCGACCGGCCGCAGCTCCTCGACGAGAATCTCGATCTCGGCCTGACCACGGATCTCCGCGAGGAACTCCTGGTAGGCCGCTATGTTGCGCTCCTGCAGCATGTCTTGTTCGATCTGGTCGCGCACCTCGTCGAGCGTCTGCATGCGGGTGTCGCGCTTGTCGTCGACCCGGATGACATGCCAGCCGTACTGCGTCTCAATCAACCCGGAGACCTGCCCGACCTCGAGCTGCTCGAGCGCGCTCTGGAACTCGGCGACGTAGGGACGCGCCGGGTCCGACCAGCCCAGGTCGCCGCCTTGTCCAGCCGAGCCCGGGTCCGTGGAGTGCTCCCGGGCGAGCGCCGCGAAGTCGCCGCCCTCGTTGATTTCAGCGAGCACTCGCTCCGCCGTGGCCTTGTCGTCCTTGTCGAACAGGATGTGCGACGCGCGCACCGCCGCCTGCTGCTCGAACTCGGCCTTGTTCTCCTCGTAGTACGCGGCGATATCCTCGTCGGTGACCTCGGCGTCGCCAACAAGCTGCTCCATGAGACGCTGCGTGACGAGTTGGTCGCGTAGCTGCTGCCTGAGGTCGTCGACCGTCATGTTCGCATTGGCAAGAGCCGTGTTGAACTCTTCCTCGCTCGGAAAGCCGCCCTTGAGGTCCTCGATCTGGGCGTCGATCTCTGCGTCCGGCACGGTGATGCCGCGCTCCGCGGCCGCCTGCCTCACGAGAAGGCTGTCAATCATGCTCTGGAGCAACTGGCGCTTGAACTCAGCGATGCGCGTCTCACCTTCGGCGCCCTCGAACATCTCTGGCGACTGCTCCATCAACGCGTTGACCTGAGCGTCGAGCTCGGTCAGCGCGATCTCCTCGCCGTTGACGATAGCGGCCACGTCGTCCCTGCCACACCCGGCGAGCGGCAGGGCGAGCGACAGAGCGAGACCGAGCACGATCAGCGGACGGAACGTCCTCATAAGTCCTCCAGGGAAGGCGTCAGGCGCGTATTGACCGACCAAGTATAGCACCGAGCAACAGGACGGCAGTCTCGGTCACAGAAGCTCCATACCCCAGCGGAAGCGCGACCGACTGGTCCCGCTCAACCGTCACACCGCCGATCGACGCGACCGCGCCACGCGCCTCGTCGCCGAGCGAAATCGGCGAGACGACCAGCCGGCGGCGCACGAGAGCAACCGTGCGCACGCCGGCCTGAGCGGCGAGCGCGCGGATCCGCGCGATCTCGATGAGGTTGCGCGCCTGCTCGGGCGGAGCGCCATGCGCATCGGTGAGTTCACGGGCGACCTGCTCGACGCGCTCGACGCTCGTCGCGCCCGCGAGCCGCCGGTACGCCCGCACGCGTTCGTCCGCCGCTCCCATGTAGTCCTCGGGAAGGAACGCGGGTACGGGCAGGTCCACCCTGATCTCGGGATGGGCGATGGGCGGCTCACCGCGGACGTCCGCGACCGCCTCCCGGATCATCTCGGCGTAGAGGTCGAATCCCACTGCGCTCAGGCTGCCGTGCTGCTCCGCGCCGAGAAGCGAGCCGGCGCCACGGATCTCCAGGTCGCGCAGGGCGAGCTTCATGCCGCTGCCGAGCTCCGCAGTGTCGCGAATCGCAATCAGGCGCTCGACGGCCTGGCTGGTGAGGGAAGCTCCCCTCGGGAAGAAGAAGTACGCGTACGCCTTCACGTGACTGCGGCCCACGCGGCCTTTGAGCTGGTAGAGCTGGGCCAGGCCGAGCCGCTGCGAGTCCTCGATGACGAGCGTGTTCGAGTGTGGGTTGTCGATGCCGCTCTCGACGATCGTCGTGGCCACGAGCACGTCGATCTCGTTTGCGGCGAAGCTCTCCATGACGCGCTCGAGTTCCCGCTCGGACATCTGCCCGTGCGCGACCCCGATCCGCGCCTCCGGTGCCGCGTCGCGCACCCTCTCGACCGCCGAGTCGATCGACCGCACGCGATTGGAGACGACGTAGACCTGGCCTCCCCGCTCGACCTCGCGTCTGATCGCCGCCGAGACGGCGTCCGGATCGTACTCGCCCACGTGGACACTCACGGGGAAGCGGTTGGGCGGGGGCGTGTCGATCACGCTCATGTCGCGAACACCCGACAAGGCCATCTGCAGGGTGCGTGGGATGGGGGTGGCGGTCAACGTGAGGACGTCGACCTGTTCGCGCAAGTTCTTCAGGTGCTCCTTGTGCTCGACTCCGAAGCGCTGCTCCTCGTCGACCACGACCAGGCCGAGGTCCTTCGGGTTGACATCAGCTGAGAGCAACCGGTGGGTCCCGATGAGCACGTCGACCTCTCCCGCTGCGAACCCTTCGAGTGACGCCTTCTGCTGCGCTGCCGAGCGAAACCGCGACAGCACGTCGACACGCACGGGGAATGGCGCGAACCTCTCGGAGAAGGTCGTGTAGTGTTGCTGCGCGAGGATGGTCGTCGGGCAGAGCACGAGCACCTGCGCGCCGTCCTGTACCGCCTTGAACGCCGCGCGAATCGCGACCTCCGTCTTGCCGTAACCGACGTCCCCGCAGATCAGACGGTCCATCGGCTTGGCCGTCTCCATGTCCGCTTTGACATCGGCAATGGCGGCGAGCTGGTCTGGCGTCTCCTCGAACGGGAACGCCGCCTCCATCTCCATCTGCCACACCGTGTCCGGCGCGAACGCACGACCGGGCACGGCGGCTCTCCTCGCGTAGAGATCGACGAGGTCGAAGGCGAGCTCCCGGGCGGCCGAGCGCGCCTTCGCCGTCGCGCGAGACCAGTCGGCGGTGTTCAGCCGCGTGACACGAGGCGCCGAGCCGTCCGAACCGACGTACTTGGTGACCCGGTCGATCTGCTCGACGGGCACGTAGAGGCGGTCTCCCTTGGCGTACTCAAGGACGAGGTAGTCTCGCTGCGCCCCGAGGACCTCCTTGTGTTCGAGCGCCGAGAACAGCGCAATGCCGTGAGTGACATGCACGACGTGATCTCCGGGCTTGAACGAGAAGGTCACGCGGGTGACATCGCCATCGTGCGCTCGACGGCGTGCGGCGCCGGTGCGCGGGTAGATGTCGTCGATGCTCACCACGGCAAGGCGCGCCGCTGGGATGACGTACCCGGCCGGCAACTCCGTGTCGATGAGGTTGACGACCCCGGGCCCCAAGACCTGCGTCTCGTCCCGCGCGGCCTTCCCGGACGTCGGCAGGATCTCGCCGCGCACGTCCACGACGGGAACGTTCGCCTCGACCAGGCGGTCGGCTACGCGGTTGCGCGTCCGGCGATCGGGGACCGCGAGCGCTACCAGATGTCCATCGGCGAGCAGCCCGCGTATCCCCGCGATGAAGCGCTCCTCGCCTCCGGCGACCTCGGGACTTCGAGCGGCAAGCTCGGCGTCAACGGCACCGCCGGTTCCCAGAAGCGAGAGCAGCGTGAGCCGCTGCCGGCCGCCGAGATCGATCCGTGACGCGGGGACGATGAGTCCGTCCGCGTCCGCGCCCGCCCGCGCGGCGTCCTGGATGAGCTCTTCGGCGCGGCGTGCCGCGTCATCGAAGAGCGCGCGCGGCTCGGCGGCGACCACAAGCGTCTCGGCGGAGAGGTAGTCGGTGAGCACACCGGGCTGCTTGTAGAAGTGCGGCAGGTAGCGTTCGACACCGTTGAAGTAGACGCCTTGCTCGATGAGGTCGAGGTGGTGCGCGACCTCAGGCTCGCGCAGGGCACGGTCGTGCAGCGCAACGCGAGCGTTCGCGGCGGCCCGCGAGCTCAGGACGACCTCGCGACAGCCGAACAACTCCACCGCCTCCACGTCGGCCACGCTCTGTCCCGTGCTCGCAACGAAGCGGCGAACCGTCTCGACCTCGTCCCCGAACAGATCGGCTCGCACCGGGAACGCGCCGTCGGACGGGAAGACGTCGAGCACACCGCCACGGACCGCGAACGTGCCGCGCTCTGAAGCGGAGTCCACGCGTTCGTATCCCATCCGAGCCAGCTGGACGGCAGTCTCCTCGAGATCGATGCTGACCCCTGGAGCCAGCGTCAATGGCTCGAAGACGTGCGATCCCTGCGGTGGCAGGGCGCGGAGGAGCGCTCGCGCCGAAGCGACGACGATGGACGTCCTGCCGCGGCTGAGCGCGTGAAGCGCGCGCGCCCGGGCACCGACCGCGGCGATGTCGGGCGGGCCGTCAGCCCATGGCGTGTCGGCGCGCTCGGGGAAGAGCAGGACGCTGTCCGCAGGCACGTACGCGCGCAGCTGCCGAACGAACCGCTCGGCGGCCGACCGCCCGGAGACGACAACCAGGACCGGGCGAGGCAGGTCAGCGTGAACAGCCGCGACCACCGCCGGACGTGCGAGTCCAGGCGTCGCCAACGAGAAGTCGGCCCCCCGGACGAGGGCCTCTCTCGCGATCAGGTACGGCTCGGCCGCGTGGAGGGCGGTCCGGACGGCGTCGAGCAAGCGCATAGGGCTCCTCGGCTGGTCGACTTCGGACACGACGAACACCCGCGAACGGCGCAGCGGCGCGGGCCAGGAGAGGGTATCGCCGAGCAGAGACCGGGTCAAGGCGCGTCTCGCTCGGCAGGCGCGTCTCGCCTGCTCGCGCACGGTGGGATACCATCCGGTGTGATCCTCACGAGAGCGGGGCGCCGGTCATGCGGAGAGCATCGGGGAGGCGCGGTGGAGACGTCCGAGCGGGCGAGCGCGATCATGGAGCGGCTGGCGGGACTCTACCCGGACGCGCACACGATGCTGCGGTATGACGGCCCCTTCCAGCTCCTCATCTCAGTCATCCTCTCGGCTCAGACCACGGATGCCGGCGTGAACAAGGTGACACCGGCGCTCTTCGAGTCCTTCCCCGACGCTCGCTCACTCGCCTCGGCAGACCCTGCCGCGGTCGAGGAGCTCATCCGGCCCACCGGGTTCTTCCGCAACAAGACCAAGGCGATCATGGGAGCGGCGCGCATGATCACCGCCGAGTACGACGGAGAGGTCCCGGACACCATGGACGACCTCGTACGATTGCCGGGCGTCGCGCGCAAGACCGCCAACATCGTGATCAGCAACGCGTTCGGGAAGATCGAGGGGATCGCGGTTGACACCCACGTCTTCCGGCTGGCGCACCGCTTCGGCCTCTCGGCCGAGAAAGACCCAGACAAGGTGGAGCGCGATCTCATGGGGCTCTTCCCGCGCGACGAGTGGTTCCACATCAACTACCGCTTCATCGACCACGGTCGCGCGGTCTGCACCGCGAAACGCCCCGCGTGCGGGGCGTGCGCCCTCAGCGACCTCTGCCCGAGCGCGTTCACCGTTGCGGGTTGGCGCGACACCGTCTGATCGATCGCCCGCTCCGGGCGGGACTCGTGCCTACCGCTGGTAGCCCAGCATGAACAGGGTGACCCACACGGCCATACCCAGGAAGATGAACGCCCCCGCGATGCCCCAGATGCGCTGGCGGCGCGCATACTGCTCGGCGCTCATGCGATCGCCCACCCTGCTCCACGCGACACGGTTGGCGTTCGCCGCGAAAAGCGCTTGCGCGCCCACGGTCAGACCCGCCATGACCAAGCCGATAGCCACGCTCCACGCGCCGAACGGCCTGGGGCCGTGCAGCACGTTGTCGATGAACACCCACAGCGGCAGGAAGAAGATGCCCGGCCACTGGCCGTTGGCCAGGCCCCAGATCGGCGGGATGAG
>DASSAH010000048.1:0-8344 GCA_035685585.1 Coriobacteriia bacterium | reverse complement strand
CGCCCCGCCGTTCGAGCGCGTAGAGCACCGCGCGGGTCCCGAACGCGGATGCCCAACACCGCTTGACCGCCGAGTACATCTCCTCGGCGCTGGAGACCGAGGGAATCGAGGAGAGCATGCCGGCGAAGCTCGAGGTCGCGCTGTCTTCGACCGTCGCCGAACTCCTCACGACCACCATGGTGCCCTCGGCGGACAACTCGACGAACGCTTCTGCCAGCTCGGCGGCGAGCGGGGGCGGGATAGGGTGGCTGAGCACGGAGGCCCGGATGCGCGCGGCCGGTTCGGCGACGCGTTCGGCCTCAGCTGGCAGAGAGGAGAGGTCGCGGATGAGGGGTGTCGTGCCCGAAGCGGCCATGAACGCGTCGAACGCCTCGGTGGTGACGATCCGGGCGTCGGGGACTCGCAGGCCGTGGGAGGCGAGCCGGGCGAGGTTTGCGGCCTTCCCGCCGACCATCGACGCGTCGAGATCCGTCGCCTGCGAGAGGGCGATCACATGACGAGCCATCGGTGCTCCTCGGCTTGGTCGGCCTGCCTCGTGACTCACTTGAGAGTATTCCCGGACCCGCAAGGACGCGGCGTGATTCCCGGAAATGGAGATCATGGCTTCCGAGTAGAGTTGACGCTCAAGCTACCAGTCCCTATATATGAACGTATGAAGATTCATTCATATGAAGGTCGGCCGGGGGAGTGCGATGCCCGGATCATCGACGGGACCGCTGTGGCCAGGGTCAGTGCAGGGCTCCCGGTCGCAGAAGAGGTCGCGGCGCTGACGGACATCTTCTCCGCGCTGGCGGATGCTACGCGCCTTCGCATCGTCCTCGCGCTCGCTCGGGAGGATCTCTGCGTATGCGACCTTGCCTCGGTGACGGGAGCGAGCCAGTCCGCGGTGAGCCACCATCTGCGCCTGCTCAGGGACCGTCGATTGGTGGTGTTTCGCCGGGACGGAAAGCGCGCCGTCTACCGGTTGGCGGATGAGCACGTCCGTCGGCTGCTCGAGGAGAGCGGCACGCACGCGGCCGAACGTCCATGAGCGCCAAACCCGAGACGAGAAGCGAAGCGCTGCCGGACGTCTCCGTGCCGTCCTCGGTCAGGCGGGAAGGCGAGGTCGCACGCGAGTCGTACCGTGTGACGGGGCTTGATTGACCGGACTGCGCGCGGACCGTGGCGCTGTCCGTCCAACAGCTGCAGGGGGTCGTCGACGCCGACCTCAACTTTGCGAGCGGCATCCTCGCGGTCGAATACGAGGTCGGCGTCGATCAACGCGAGCGCGTGCGTGCCGTCGTGAGAGCGAGCGGGCTCGGCATCGAGCCCCTCATCGCGCCCTCCGCGCGCCAGCAGTCCACCGCTGAAGCGCGCGGCGCGTGGTGGACTGCCCGGCGTCAGACGGTGGGCACCATCGTATGTGGACTGCTCATGCTCCTGGGTTGGACCGCGGGCCGGGCGGCCGAACCTGCTGCGGACGTGTGGTCGGTAGCCGCGTACGTCGGCGCGATAGCGATCGGCGGAGCGGTCGTCTTTCGCCGCGCGCTCACCTCGATCAGAGTGCGCTCGTTCGACATGAACCTCCTCATGACGATCGCGGTGCTCGGCGCGGCGGCCATCGGTGAGTGGGCCGAGGGCGCAACGGTCGTGTTCCTGTTCTCTGTCGGCCGTCTGCTCGAGACACTGTCGCTCGCCCGGACGCGACGGTCGATCCGCGAGCTCATGGAGCTAAGCCCCTCCGTCGCCCACGTCGTGCGGCACGGTGTTGAGGTCGACACCCCGGTCGCGGGAGTGGTGCCCGGCGATGTGGTGGCGGTGCGGCCCGGCGAGCGGGTGCCTGTCGACGGCAGCGTTGTAGCCGGCCACTCCGCGGTCGACGAGTCACCGATCACCGGCGAGTCGACACCTGTGGACAAGAGCACTGGCGACGGAGTGTTCGCGGGTTCTCTCAACACAAGCGGCCGACTCGAGGTCCGTGCGACCGCGCCCGCCGCGGAATCGATGCTCTCCCGGATCGTCCACCTCGTCGAAGAGGCCCAAGCGTCCCGGGCGCCCACACAGCGTCTCGTCGATCGCTTCAGCCGCCACTACACCCCGGTGGTCGTCGCGCTGGCCGTTGCGGTAGCGGTGGTACCTCCCGTCCTCGGCGCGATGCTCGGGGCAACCTGGGGCGGTTTCGAAGAATGGTTCTACCGGGCGCTGGTCGTGCTCGTTGTCTCGTGTCCGTGCGCGCTCGTGATTTCGACGCCTGTCTCCATCGTCTCCGCCATCACGCGCGCCAGCCGCGACGGAGTGCTCGTCAAAGGAGGCGCGCACCTGGAGACCGCCTCGCGTATCCGTGTGGTCGCCCTCGACAAGACCGGAACGCTCACGAGCGGGACACCGGAGGTGACGGACCTGGTGCCGATTGTGGACGACGACGGAGCGGGGTTGCTCGCTCGCGCGGCTGATCTCGCCGCTCACAGCAACCATCCCGTGGCGAGAGCGGTGGTCCGAGCGTCGGAGGGCCGAGTCGTACGCTCGGCGGTCACGGCGTTCGAGGACGTTCCCGGCGGCGGCGTGCGGGGGGCCATCGGGGGCGTGGCATACACGCTCGGCAGCCCCGCGTTCGTGGGGAGCTCCGGCCATCTCGCTGACGCGACCCGCGAGACGATCGCCGAGCTCGAGGCGACGGGCCGGACGGTGCTCGTCCTCGCGCGGGGAGGCCTCCCCATCGGGGTGATCGGCATCGCGGACACGGTGCGGCCCGAAAGCCGCCGGGCCGTCGAAGGGTTGATGGATGTGGGCATGCGCCACGTCGTCATGCTCACGGGCGACAACGAACGGACGGCTGCCGCAGTCGCTGGCCACGCGGGGATCACCGAGTACCGGGCACGCCTCCTGCCGAGAGACAAGGTGGACGCCGTGACCGCGCTGAGGGAGGAGTTCGGTCTGGTCTCCATGGTGGGCGATGGCGTCAATGACGCGCCGGCGCTTGCTGCCTCCGATCTTGGCATCGCGATGGGGGCCGCAGGAAGTGACACGGCCGTCGAAACCGCTGACGTGGCGCTCATGTCCGATGACCTGACCCAACTCCCGAGGTTCTTCTCCCTCGGCCGCAGGACAGTGGCGATCGTCTGGCAGAACATCGTCCTGTCAGTGGCTGTCAAGTTCGCGGTCCTCGCTCTGGCGGTCACCGGTTCCGCGACTCTGTGGATGGCCGTTTTCGCAGACACGGGCATGTCGCTGCTCGTGACCTTGAATGGCATGCGGCTGCTCATCCCGGCGCGTACGACGCAGGAGTCGCGTTCCGGGGGATGAACTCTATTCGGGAGGCCGCCGATGAGGGATGGGCCAGCTCGATGCCGGAGGTGACGAGGTGACAGAGGATCAGTTCATGCGCTTCCTGGCTGCGTGGGCGCTTGTCCACGAGGCCGCCGATGAGGGATGGAAGGCGGCGGTCGTGCGCGGCGAGACCCAGGCGCCCGGTGCGATGGAGGCAGGGCCGGAGGCGTTCGTCGACGGTCTGTCAGCGATGATCTCCGAGGAGAAGGAGCGGCTGAAGGCGGCCCTGGCCGCCGGCGACGTCGAACCGCTCGGGTCACGGTCCGACCTGGCCTCCAAGCTTGATGATCTGCTGTTCGAGGTGGGCGAATTGCGCGGCCGCCTCGAGTCGATGCAGGTCTCCCTCGACGCGCTGCACGCCCCCGGCGACGCACCGCCCGGAAGGTAAGGGCCGCCGGTGTCGAGACGAACTCGGGTCATCGCCGCCACGTTCACGCGTCGTTGGCTGAGCGCTCTTCCGCGAGCACGGTTCGGTCTGGCTCCAGGAGCCGTGCGCCGTGGCGCATTCGCGACCGCGACCCGGCGGGCCCTCGAGGACCTCGGACCGGCGTTCGTGAAACTCGGCCAGGTCGCGTCGGTGCGCCCCGACCTGGTTCCGCCTGAGTACGTCTTCGAGTTCGAGAAGCTCCAGGACCGGGTCCCTCCGCTCCCCGCGGCGCTGATCGTCGAGGTCATCGAGCGGGAGTTCGGACGGCCGCTGAACGAGATGTTCGCGACGTTCGAGCACGAGCCGGTCGCCGCTGCGTCCATCGCGCAGGTCCACCGAGCCACTCTCGCCGCGGATGTCAGGCCCGTGGTCGGCGACGTCATGCCGGCCGGCTCGCCCGTGGCGGTCAAGGTCGTGCGTCCGGGCGCCGCAGAGGTCATCGCGGCCGATCTCGAGGAGGCGCGCCGCCTGTTCACGCGTCTCGACCGGCTCGGGCTCTCGCGTCGCATCGACGCCCCCGCGCTACTGGAGGAGTTCGCCCGGTCGCTGGCGAGCGAACTCGACATGCGCAACGAAGGTAGGGCCTCCGACCGCTTCGCTCACGACTTCCGGGACGACCCGTACGTGATGACACCGCGCATAGCGTGGACTCACTCGACGCGCAACGTGCTCACGATGGAGTACGTCGAGGGCTGGCGACTGACCGATCTCGACGACGCGGCGCGCGCCGGAGTCGACGCGTTCCACCTCGCCCTTCATGGCGCGCAGGTCTTCATGCGCCAGGTGCTCGTCTTGGGCCGCTTCCATGCCGACCTGCATCCAGCGAACCTCTTCGTGACTCCCGATTCGCGTATCTGCTACCTGGATTTCGGAATCGTCGGCAGGACGGAGCCCGCCGAGCGCGTGAACATCGCGCAGGTGTTGGCGGCGACGGTCTATGGGGACGCGGATCGCGCGCTGCGGTACTCGGCGGAGCTGGGACTGGTGGTGCCGCCAGGGAAGCAGGCACGAGTCAGGCAGAGGGTGGGCGAGCTGATGGACCGGACGTTGAACGTCGAGGGGAAACCCGCCGACGTGAAGGGGTTCGCGACCGGCTTCCTCGCGGTGATGGCGGATGCGCGGGTCCCGATTCCGGCGGGCTATGGCTTGCTGGTGAAGGCGCTCGTCACCGTCGAGGGTGTCGCGCGGGCCATCTACCCGCAGATCGACATCACGGTATCCGCGAAGCCCTTCGCGACTCGGCTCATCGCCACTCAGATGCTTCGGCCAGACCGCATCGCCCGGCGGCTGCCGGGAGCGCTCCGCGCCGCGTTGCGCGAGCTTTCCTCTTAGGCCGAGGCGTCAGCGCCTGGCGTGTCCCGTCTCCAGGGCTCGCCGCGATGCTCGCTATCGTCGAGAGTCTCGTTCAGGCTTCCGCTGCGGTACCCGTCGAGGTCTACAGCCACGTAGGCGTAGCCCGCCGAGCGGACGGCGGCGGCAAGTTCATCGCGGACCGCCCACGCGTTGGCCATCTCGGCGGGTTCCACCTCGATGCGGGCGACAGGTCCGTGTGAGCGGACTCGGAACTGCGTCAGTCCGAGCGAGCGCGCCGAGTCCTCCGCCACGGCCACGCGGCGCAGACCGGCCTCGGTGATGGCTTCTCCGTACGGGAACCGGGAGGCGAGACATGCCATCGACGGTTTGTCCCAGTTCGGCAGGGTGAGCGCCCGGGCGATCTCACGGATGTCGGCCTTCGTCATCCCGGCGTCCTGGAGTGGGCTCACGACTCCGAGTTCCTGAGCGGCCTGCGAACCCGGGCGGTGATCCGCGAGGTCATCGAGGTTCGAGCCGTCCGCGACATGGGTGATGCCGCGCGCGTCGGCAAGGGTCCTCAGGAGACTGAAGAGCTCGATCTTGCAGTGGTAGCAGCGATCGGTGGAGTTTGCCCTGAACAGCGGATCGACAAGTTCGTGGGTCTCGACCTCTTCAAGGGGCATGCCGAGCTGCGACGCCACGGTACGCGCGAACGCGCACTCGCTCTCGGGATACGTGTCCGAGACGGCCATCACCACGGTGCATGCGTTGCCGAGCACCGCCCGCGCGGTGAACGCGAGAAGAGTCGAGTCGACGCCGCCTGAGTAGGCGACGAGCACGCTTCCGAGGTCGGCCAGCCGCGCGCGGAGAGCGTCGTACTTGGCGGTCGCGTCCCCCACTCGGCTCCTTCCGCGGACAGGGACCTCAGTATAGCCCAGAGAGCGGCCCTCAACGTCCCGAGCGGACATGAACGCGGATCACGGTTCTCTCGGCTGCCAGTACTCGTCGTCCGCACCACACATGCGGTTGACGTAGCGCGCCATCGCGAAGAGGAGGTCGGAGAGGCGGTTGACGAACGCCTGCACGTGCGGATCGATGTCGTTCGGCGTCTCGGCAGCAAGTTCCGAGATGCGCCGCTCGGCACGGCGCACCACGGTTCGAGCGACGTGAAGGCGGCACGCGGCCTCGCATCCGGCCGGCAGGACGAACTGGTCGATCGTGCCGGTCGATGCCATGAGGCGGTCGATCCACGATTCGAGCAGCGCGACGTCGTCAGCGGCGACCGACGTTCCGCTCGCGAGGCGCCCGCGGAGTCCGGCGGGTGCGGCGAGCGTGCTCGCGCAGTCGAAGAGGCGGTGCTGGACGAAGCGAAGCATCGCGTCCAGGTCCGCAGCGTCATCGGTTCCGTGGGCCAGCGAGGCGCGCGCGTGTCCCACCGCGCTGTTCGCTTCGTCCACGGAGCCGTACGCTTCTACGCGGGCGCTGTCCTTCGGAACGCGGGCGCCGCCCACGATCGACGTCTGCCCGGTATCGCCTCGGCGGGTGTAGATGGGACCGCTCATCGCGCCTTCCTCGACCGTCCGGTCTCGTCTCGGGTATCAGCATAGCGAAACGACCGGATCGCGGGCGGGTCGTCGGTACGCCACCGCACGATGAAGGGTCAGCCGCATGAGGATCGAGCCGGTGACGAGTGAGTCTCTCGGTGAGACGCGAGCGCTCATCAGGCGCGTCTTCAGCTACGATGCTGTGCTCGTGAGCGCGTGGTTCGTCGCGTTCGATCGCGGCGAGGACCTGCTCGCGCGCGCGGTGCGGCGTCTTGCGGGAATCAAGGAGTTCCTCGGACTCTGGGTCGTCCTCGATGACGACGGTTCGGTGGTCGGCACCACGGGGCTGTACCGGAAGCACTCCGACGCGAACGAGGCCGTCTGGCTGTCATGGTTCTGCGTTGCCCCCGAGCACCGTGGCCGAGGGGTAGGGGGACGTTTGCTCGACTTCTCGATCGAGCGTGCGCGGCGCACGGGCGCGCGACACCTGCGGCTGTTCACCTCGAACATTCCGGCCGAGGCGTGCGCACAGGGTCTCTACGAGAGCCGAGGACTCGTCGCCTATAAGTCCCGAGGTCTCGGCGCGGGATACCGGATCATCTGGAGACAACTGAGCCTCGGGTGAGGGCGGCCGGTATGGAGCGGGGCCGCCCTCCAGTCCCCGGTGAGGCCGGGTTACGACGAGCGCCTACAGGGCTTCCATCCCACGCTCACCCGTGCGAATCCGCACGGCGGAAAGGCAGTCGTAGGTGAAGACCTTGCCGTCGCCGATGGATCCGGTGCGGGCAGCCTCGATGATGGCATCCTCGACCGCGCGTGCGTGCGCATCGTCGACCACCGCCTCGATCTTGACCTTCGGGCGGAAGTCCACCGCGTATTCCGCGCCCCGGTAGATCTCGGTGTGACCCTTCTGCCGTCCGTAGCCTTTGACCTCATATGCGGTCAGTCCCGTGACACCGATCTTCTCCAATGCGGTCTTCACGTCCTCAAGCTTATGCGGCTTGATGATGGCTTCGATCTTCTTCACGGTCGCTCCTTCGGTTCCGGCGCGGTCAATTCGGAGAGCTCATGCAGGCCAAGGGGCCCTACAGGCGGGTCTCTTGCAGGACGAAGTCAGGATACGCCCTGTTGCCGTGTTCCCCGATGTCGAGGCCTTCCAGCTCCTCTTCTTCCGACACGCGCACACCCAGCGTGGACTTGATAGCGAGCCAGGCGAGCAGTGACGCGGCGAAGACCGCAACGCCCACAGCGACGACACCCACGAGCTGGGTCACGAGCAGGCCGGACCCGCCACCGAAGAAGAGACCGTTCCCCGTCGTCCCTGGTGCGATCGCATCCTGGGCGAACAAGCCGACAGCTAGAGTCCCGAAGATGCCGCCCATGCCATGCACCGCGATCGCGCCCACCGGGTCGTCGATCCCCACCCTGTCGAGCAGCCGCACCCCGGCTACGATGATGGCTCCCGCCACGGCTCCGATGACGAGCGCGGAGCCGGGGCCCACGAACGCGCACCCCGCTGTGATCCCTACGAGCCCGCCGAGGGTCCCGTTGATCGTCATGCCGAGGTCAGGCTTCCCGAGCATCGTCCACGCGATCGCGGTGGCGCTCAACGCACCGGCCGCCGCCGACAAGGTCGTCGTCACGATGATGTGTGAGATCGCGAAGGGGTCCGCTGCCATCGTGCTGCCGGGGTTGAAGCCGAACCATCCGAGCCAGAGGATGAACGCCCCTGTCATCGCCGACGTCATGTTGTGGCCGGGAATCGCGTGCGCCC
>DASSAH010000047.1:0-11106 GCA_035685585.1 Coriobacteriia bacterium | reverse complement strand
GAGCCGGTCCCGAATCTCACGCTCTATCTGGTCGCGCAGCGCGATGTGCTCACGCAGGAACTCCTTGGCCGCCTCACGTCCCTGGCCGAGGCGCTCGTCTCGGTACGTGTACCATGCGCCGGACTTGGAGATGACCGCCTCCTCGACCCCAAGGTCGACCAGGTTCCCCTCCTTCGAGATGCCCGTGCCGTACATGATGTCGAATTCGGCCATGCGAAAGGGTGCCGCGACCTTGTTTTTCACGACTTTGGCGCGGACGCGGTTTCCGACTATCTCGGTGCCTTGCTTGATGGAGTCGATACGGCGCACGTCGATACGTACCGTCGAAAAGAACTTGAGGGCCCGTCCTCCCGTCGTGGTCTCGGGGCTTCCGAACATGACTCCGATCTTCTCCCTGAGCTGGTTGATGAAGATGCAGGTCGTGTTCGACCGGTTAAGTGAGCCCGCGAGCTTACGGAGGGCCTGGCTCATGAGGCGTGCCTGGAGTCCCACCGAAGGATCCCCCATCTCGCCCTCAATCTCGGCTCGCGGGACGAGTGCGGCCACCGAATCGATGACGATCACGTCGATGGCACCGCTGCGCACAAGCATGTCAGCGATCTCAAGCGCTTGTTCGCCGGTGTCAGGCTGCGAAATCAGTATCTCGCCGATGTCGACGCCGAGCCGGGCGGCGTAGCTCGGGTCGAGGGCGTGTTCGGCGTCGATGAACGCAGCGATTCCGCCGCAGGCCTGCGCCTCGGCCACGATCTGGAGCGCCAACGTGGTCTTGCCACTCGCCTCGGGGCCGAAGATCTCGACGATACGCCCGCGCGGGACGCCCCCGATGCCGAGGGCCGCGTCGAGGGCGAGCGATCCCGTCGGTATGGCGGCGATCTGGGTGATGGCTGCGTGCTCGCCGAGCTTCATGAGGGAGCCCTTGCCGAACTTGCGCTCGATCTGTTCTTTGGTGAGGTCCAGAATCTTGCTCTTCTCGGAATCCATCGTGCCGCTCTCCTTCGTCCTCATGCGGTGAGCTCCCTGGGGCATCACGAACCTACACGAACACCTGTTCGGTGTCAAACTGCGGCGAGTGCGAGTGCGGCGAGCCGCTCGTACACCGGTCCCGATCGCGTCAGGACACTCGAGAACACGGTAACCTTCCGGACTGACACGGGGCGGACCGATGGCACCGCGGTGAGCGCCGACGTCTGGAACGGACGGGGATCGCGAGTCCGCACAAGCGTGACGTGCGGGACGAACCGAGCGTTCTTCGGCTCGCGAGCGATGCCGAGGGTTTCGGCGGCGTCCCCCACCGCCTCGGCGAGCGCGGTGAACGCTCCGCACGGATCATGGTAACGGGTCCACAGCATGCGGGCCCGCCGGGAGTTCGGGACCGCTTCCGCGGCGTGCGCGCACGCCGCGTCGAACGGTACCCAGGTGGCGAAAGTGCACCGGAGATGAGCTGCGAGGGCGTCGATCCGCGCGTCGGGAAGATCGCCGAGAAACCTCAGGGTGAAGTGGAGGTTGCATGATGGGACCCACCTCTCGGCGGCCCATCGCGGGTCAGCGGATCTGAGGGCGGTAGCGACGGCGGTCAGGTCGCCGAGGGTTCCCTCATCGAGTTCTATGCCGACGAAGCACCGCATGTCACGTGCGTGGCGGGCCGCTGGGACGCATCTCGCGACGCAGGAGGTCCAGGCCGATCACGGTCGCGCGTTCGCGGACCCCATGCCGGTCACCCGGGAAGACGCGGTGTGTGGCGGTGACGCCTTCAGCGGTGGCGATTGCGAACCAGACGGTGCCCACGGGCTTGCGAGGAGTTCCTCCACCCGGTCCCGCTATTCCGGAGACCGCCAGGGCGAGGTCGGCGGCCATAAGCGCTCGAGCTCCGGACGCCATCTCCGAAACGACCGCGGCGCTCACCGCGCCGCACGACGAGATCGACTCGGGAGAGACGTGGAGCACACGGGTCTTGAGCGCGTCGGAGTACGTGACCGCCGAGCCCAGGAACGCCGTCGACGCCCCCGGGACCGCAGTGAGCGATGAGGCGATCATGCCGCCGGTGCACGACTCCGCACACGCGAGGGTAAAGCCGCTGCCTCGGGCAAGACCGATCACCGTTTCGGCAAGAGTGTCGCCACTGGTCGCGTAGACCGTGTCAGCGAGCGCCTCGGCGACGTCTGTCGCGGCGCGTTCGAGGACGGAGTCCCCGGCGCCCTCGTCGAAGAGCGCGACGTCAACCAGTGCTGGACGAGCGAGCACCGTGAGCGAGATTCCCGGGTACGCCGCAAGTACGCGTTCCGCGACAAGTTGGACGTCGGACTCACGGATATCGACGCAGCCGATGACACGCGGAGCGGGAACCGTGGCTCGCGGCAGACACTCGAGGGCCTCGGCGAGCATCGGCCTCAACTCGCGGGGCGGACCCGGCAGCAGGAGCAGGTGACCCCGCTCCGTTCGCACCAGCTGCCCCGGAGCGGTGCCGCTCGAGGGATTGAAGACCTTCGCTCCCGGAAGGACATCGGCTTGTCGCATGACCTGCGCTCTCGCCCGCGGCTCGCGATGAGACTCGGCGACCTTCGTCAGGGCCGCCTCGAGTGAGGCGTCCCGCACCAGGGACACGCCGAGCGCCTGTGCCGCGGCTTCCCGGGTGACGTCATCGTGCGTGGGGCCGAGTCCCCCGGTGACCACCACGAGTTCGTACTCGCCGCAGAGCGCGCGAAGCCGCTCCGCGAGCAGCGCGGTGTCGTCGGCCAGCGCCTCTCTGACCCGCATTCGGAATCCGGCGGCGGCAAGTACCCGCGCGATCTCCTCGCCGTTCGTGTCCGCACGATGCCCCGTGACAAGCTCGGTGCCGACGACGACAACGGCGCTTGCGGGCCGTGCTAGGCGGCGTGACAGGCCCACGTCGTCATCGCTCCGTGGCGTCCCAGGGACCCGTGATCACGTCGCGGGCGTGGTAGAAGTAGTCGATCATCGACACGACGGTGAGCGCCACCGCGATCCCCATCACGAGCCATGACGCGGACCCGAACACTGCAAGTCCTTGCGGGCCGAGAAGTCGGACGAGGGGTTCGGAATCCTTGATGATGAAGGCGATGATGCCAAGCACCTGGAAGACGGTTTTTGCTTTCCCGTACGTGGACGCGGCCACGACCTTGCCCTCGGCGATCGCCACCATGCGAAGGCCGGACACGATGATCTCGCGACAGATGATGATGAGCGCGATCCATGCGGGGAGCGAGCCGAGGTCGACGAGCGCGACGAGAGCCGCGGTCACAAGGAGTTTGTCGGCGAGAGGGTCGAGGAACTTGCCGAACGTGGTGACCTCGTTGCGGGCACGCGCCAGGTAGCCGTCGACCCCGTCGGTGATTGCGAGCAGGGTGAACAGGCCGGCGGCCCACACCGGCCCCCAGTTCGGCATGTTTGCGAGCAGCGTCACCACGAAGACAGGGATGAAGATCATCCTGAGCACGGTGACCCTGGTCGCCCAGTTCATCCGCATTCTCACGTGACGACCTCACCTTCGAGATCGACGCCATACGACGCCGAGATGCGGACCGGGACGATCCGCCCAGGCTCCACATCCCGGTCCAGCATGACATACCCGTCCACATCCGGCGCCTGACCGCTCCAGCGACCCACGGGCTGTCCCTCAGGGTCGCTACCCAGCGAGAGGACGTCGAGCACCTCGCCGACATGCCGCATCGCCCGGGCGGCCGCAATCCCGTCGGCAAGCTCCCGTATGTGGTTGGCGCGCTCGGCCTTCTCCTCCTCCGGAAGCTGTCCCGGCAACCCGGCCGCCTCGGTCCCCTCCTCGGCGGAGAACGGGAGGACGGCGACGTAGTCGAGGTCTGCCTCGGCGATGAACTCGGCGAGGTCGTCCACGTCCTTCTCGGTCTCCCCGGGATATCCGGCGATGAAGGTCGTGCGGAGCACCATGGCGGGGACGGCTGAGCGGATCCGCTCGATCAGCGCGAGGAACGCCTCGCCGGAACCGGTCCGGCGCATCGCCTTCAAGACGCGTGGCGAGGCGTGCTGGAGGGGGATGTCGAGGTAATGACGGACCTGCGGGACCTCGGCGATGGTCTCGATCAGCTCGGGGGTGACCGTGTCGGGCTGTACGTACATGAGACGCAACCAGGCGAGTCCTTGCGTGGATGCGATGGCACGGACAAGACCGGTGACGCCGATCGCCTCGGGAAGGTCCCTACCCCACGACGTGGTGTCCTGGCCGATGAGCACGAGCTCCCTCGCGCCATGGGACACGAGCAGTCGAGCCTCCTCGGTAAGCTCATCGAACGGTCGGCTGCGATAGGGTCCGCGAATCGCCGGTATGGTGCAGTAGGCGCACGAGCGGAAGCAGCCGTCCGAGATCTGCAGGTACTCCGAGACCGAGCCGCCGGTCCGCGCGGGTCCGGCAAAGGCCTGGGGCGCGTGGCCTGTCAGTCGCTCGATGACTCCGAGGATGTGGGGCTCGTCGGCGAGCGGCACGAACGCGTCTGCCTCGGGCATCGCGTCAGCAAGGGCGTCACGATAGCGCGAGACCATACAGCCCGCGACCACGAGCCGACGTCCGGGACGCTCGTCACGCCAGTCGGCGAGGTCGAGGGCGACAGAGACGGACTCCTCGACCGCATCGGTGATGAACCCGCACGTATTCAAGACGATGACATCCGCTTGGTCCGCGTCGTCGGTCACGCGGAACGCCGATGCTGATACGGCGGCCCGCATGCGATCGGTGTCGACCTCGTTCTTCGGGCACCCGAGCGTCATGAACGCGATTGCCGGAGGATTGGACACGCGTCACCGGTAGTTCGTGTATTGGAGCGGAATCCCATAGTCCCGCTCTTTGAGGAAGGCGATGACCGCCTGGAGCTCGTCGCGCTTCTGGCCGAATACCCGCAGCTTGTCCCCTTCGACCTGCACGCGCACCTTGAACTTCTGCTCTCGGATGTCTTTGTTGATGCGGCGCGAGAGGTCGGCGGCGATGCCGTTGACGATCGTTGCCGTCACGCGGACGGTCGAACCTGCCGCCGTCTGGGGCTCCCCCCACTCGAGCGCCTTGAGGTCGACTCCGCGCTTGACCAGCTTCGTCGCAAGCACGTCGATGACCTGCCGAGCGACAAAGTCGGCCGGAGATGTCACCGTGATGGTCGCCGCCTGCTTGTCGAGCACGATCCTCGATCCGCTGTCTTTGAGGTCGTAGCGCTGGGCGACTTCTTTGGCCGCCTGCTGTACGGCGTTGTCGACCTCCTGCATGTCGACCTGGGAGACGACATCGAAACTCTGTTCTTTGGCCACGTGGGCTCCCTCCTTGACTATGTACGCGTCACGTTGCCCTACTCGGCGGCGGAAAGGACCACCGTGGGCGGGTCACCCGCCGGGATTTCGACCGGAGCGCCGTCGCGCAGCAGCGTGACGGCCGCGGGCCTTCCGATGCGAACCGAGGCCTCCTCGGCCACCTCCCACTCCATCGATCGCTCGCCCGTGATCGTGCCTTCGTAGGCGATGAGTCCGTCTACCGTCACGCGCAGCCACGAGGCGCTCTCGGGCGCGATGATCACGGTGAGCGAGAACGGTGACAGTTCCGCGGGAGGCTCTTCGACCGGAGGGACGGCTGGATCCGCCGGAGGGGTGGCGTCCCCGGACGGCGGCGCCGTTGGCGTCGGCTCGCCCGCGGCAGGGATCGGCGGCGGGGGCTCCGGACCACGCAGCACCCGAGTCGTGCCCCATGCGAGCCCTCCGATGACGAGCAGCACCGCGAGCGCGAGGAGCGCCGTGCGCATCGGGAGGTGCTGGCCCTGGCCGCGAGGGACGACCACTTGCGTCGGCAGGCGCGGAGGCGCAGGCGTGTGGCCGGACTCCCGGTCGTAGGCGGCTACAAGGTCGGCGGGGTCCAGGCCCAGGAACTTCGCGTAGGCGATCACGTACCCTCTGACGTATGCGGGGCTCGGCAGGACGTCGTACGCTCCGTTCTCGAGCGCGTCGAGCAGGCGCGCGCGGATCTTCGTGTCCGCCTCCGCCTCGGAAAGGGTCTTGCCGAGCGCCCGGCGCCGTCTGGCAAGGATCTGCCCCAGCGATTCAGTCACTGCGGTGGCCCCCGCGTTCGTCCCAGTCACGGCGCTCGAACGCCTTGATGCTCTCGAGTTCCTCGACGCTCGCGATCACGTCCCGAGGGCGCGACCCGTCCGGAGGGCCGACGATACCTTTGGCCTCAAGCATGTCCATGATGCGTCCCGCGCGTGCGTACCCGACCTTCAGCCGACGCTGCAGCATCGACGTAGAACCGAGGCCCGAGGTGACGACGATGTCCGCGGCCTCCCAGACCAGCGGGTCGTCGTCCCCACCGGTGTCCACTCCCCCTCCGATCGCCGCGACCTTCAGGTGGAGGATCTCCTCATGGTAGTCGGGCGCGGCCTGACTCTTGAGGTGTTCGACGACACGGACGATCTCGTCCTCCGAGACGAACGCGCCCTGTATCCGTTTCGGCTTGTGGAGTTGCGGGGTCGAGAACAGCATGTCGCCCTCGCCGATCAGTTTCTCGGCACCGGGCTGGTCCAGTATGACGCGCGAGTCGATGCTCGAGGAGACCGCGAACGCGATGCGGTTGGTGATGTTCGTCTTGATGAGGCCGGTGATGATGTCCGTGGAGGGCCGTTGGGTGGCGACGACGAGGTGGATTCCGGCCGCCCGCGCGAGTTGCGCAAGCCGGCAGATGGAGTCCTCGACCTCTTTGGCCGCGACCATCATCAAGTCGGCGAGCTCGTCGATGACGATCATCAGGTACGGCATCTCCTCGGCTCCCTCAGGGGCTTTCGCATCCTGGACGAGCGCGTTGTATGCGCCGATGTTCTTCGCGCCGGCCTTCTGAAGCCGCTTCAGGCGGGACTCCATCTCGGACACCGCCCATGCCAGGGCGCTCGCGGCTTCTTTGGCCTCGGTGACGACCGGCACGTACAGGTGCGGGATCTCGTTGTAGATCGACAGCTCGATGCGCTTCGGGTCGATGAGGATCAGCCGGACCTCGGCGGGAGTCGCTCGCATCAGGACGGTCGTCAGGAGCGCGTTGATGCAGACGGACTTGCCGGCGCCCGTCGATCCCGCGATGAGCAGATGTGGCATCGCCGCGAGATCAGCGAGCACGCTATCGCCAGCGACGTCCTTGCCTATCCCAAGGAGCAGTGGACCCCCGCGAGCCGCCGACGGCGCGGAGAGGACGTCTCCAAGCGTGACCGTGGACCGGCGCTCGTTTGGAACCTCGATGCCGACGAGGGACTTACCGGGTATCGGCGCGAGTATGCGCACCGTGGCAGCGGCGAGCGCGAGGGCGAGGTCATCAGCGAGCCGCGTGACGCTGCTGACCTTGATGCCCCGCACGAGCTCGATCTCGTACATCGTGACTGTGGGACCGGGAATCCACCCGACGACGGTTGAGGGGATGTCGAAGGTGGCCAGCGTCTCCTCGATGAGTCGCGCGGTCGATGTGAGCTCGCGCTCCGTGGTCCTGTGGCGCGTAGCCGACTCGACGCTGCGCGCGAGGAGCGATGGGCTCGGAAGCTCGAAGCCCTCCATCGCCTTCGGGGCGGTGGCCCGGGGCGCAGGCTCGGTCGGGCGGCGCCGTTCGGGGTCTTCGTCGACCTTGCGGGTGGGACGGGCTCTATGCGGGCTTCCCGGCACAGGGCGGCCGGGTTCGTACTCGGTGAGAGGAACCGTGCGTGTGCTGCGGTCCCGGTGGCGTGCCGCTGGCTCTGGTGGTGAGTCCGCGACCCCCTTGACACGGGCTCCTACCCGGCTCAGGAGTCCCGATACAGAGAGTCCCGCGACGACGCACGAAATGAGCGCCAGGGCGACGAGGAGGACATAGGCGATGGTCACGCCGAACGCGGAACGCAAGAGCCATGCGATTCCCGCTCCGGCGTACCCGCCATAACTCTCGACGATGGCGGAATCCCACTGACCGGCGAGAGGAGCCGAGAGCGCGAGGATTCCGACAAGGGCGAGCAGCAGCGCTCCGAGCCCCGCGCCCATGCGTGCTTCACTGATCTCGAACGCCTTGACGAAGAAGGTGATGCCCCACACCAGCAGGAAGATGGGGACCGCGAGTGCTCCCGCCCCGAACAGCTGGCGGAACACGGTGGCGATGGCTTCTCCGAGCACCCCTGTGCGGGCGGCGAGCAGCGCGATCGCGAGTGTCACCGCCGCCGCGACGAGCACGATGCCCCAGATGTCCTGGCGCGAGCGGGCGTCAAGCACCTGGCGTCCCGCGGGACCACCCGCGCGCTGCGCGCTCGCGCGTGCGGGGGTGGCGCGACGCGTCTGTGGCGCCTGCTTCGTCTTTCTGGCTCCCATGCCCGGGGTCCCTGCCGCTTAGAGTGTCAACTGCCAGGCTATCACGGACACGCCAATGACCGCCGTGTAGACGGAGAACACGGCGAACGAACGGCGCTTGAGGTACGACATCAGTCCCGCGATGGCGAGATACCCGGTGACCCCCGACGCAAGCACTCCCGCGATGGCCGCCACCGGACCTGGAAGCGTGGCTTGACCGGTGAGTACCTCGTAGGCCTGGCTGAGGCCGGCGAGCAGGATGATGGGGACCGACAAGAGGAACGAGAAGCGCGCCGCCTGCGCCCGGTCCAGCCCGACCGCGAGGCCCATCGACATCGTGGCGCCTGAGCGCGAAATGCCTGGCATGATCGCGACACCCTGCGCGACGCCCACCAGCAGGGCCCGGCGCCAGTCGAGATGCTCCGCGGCCGTCAACGACCTGCGCGACAGCCTGTCAGCGGCGGCAAGGATGAGCGAGGTGCCGATCAGCGCGCCGCCGACGTAGATGACCGGCGCGCCCACGAAGAAGTCGCCCCCGGCAAGTCCGATGATCCCCGCAGGGACGGTGGCCAGTACGACGAGCCACGCGAGTCGCCTGTCTCCGGCGAGCGCGGGGTCTCGGGAGAAGGTCGCCCGCGCCATGTGCGAGAGGTCGTCACGGAAGTAGACACAGACAGCGAGGAGCGTGGCCATGTGAAGCAGGAGGTCGTACGCGAGCCCGAACTGCTCGGGCATCGCGAAGAGTTCCTGCATGATGCGCAGATGACCCGAGGACGAGATCGGCAAGAACTCGGCGGCACCTTGGACCACGCCGAGCAGGACCGCGTAGAAGACCTCGACCACGCCCTCAGACCTCCATGACGACAGGAACGATCATCGGCCGGCTGTGGGTGCGCTCCCAGATGAACTGCGAGAGCGACTCCCTCACGGCGTTCTTGATGACCGCGTGGTCCGTCGCCCCGTCACGTGCGGTCCTGGCAAGTGTCTTGACCAGACGCGCCCGAGCGTCGTCGAGGAACTCGGTGTCGTCCCCGGCTATCGGGATGCCCCGCGTCACGAGAACCGGTTCGCCGGTTGGCTTGCCGTCCTTCCTGTCGACCGCGACGATCACGGTCGCCACCCCATCTCTTGCCAGCAGCTGCCGGTCCCTGATGATCGGCTTGCTGACATCACCGACCGAGAGCCCGTCCACGTAGACGACCCCGGATTCGACGCGGTCGGTGACGGTGCAGGTGGAGTCGGCGACTTCGAGGCAGTCTCCGTTGCCGATCACGAAGACGTGGTCGCGGGGCACGCCGACGAGCTCGGCGAGCTCGGCGTGGGCGCGCAGATGCCTGCTCTCGCCGTGTATCGGCACGAAATAGCGCGGTCTGATGAGGTTGATCATAAGCTTGAGCTCTTCGGCTGCGGCGTGACCGGAGACATGGACGCGGGCGGTGCCTTTGTGCTCGACGATGGCGCCGGCCCTCGCGAGACGGTTGATGACCCGGCCAACGGCCCTCTCGTTGCCGGGTATCGGCGTGGCCGAGATCACGACGGTGTCGCCTGATTCGATCGTCACACTGCGGTGCGCATGGTTGGCCATGCGAGCAAGCGCCGACATGGGCTCTCCTTGGCTCCCGGTCGAGAGCACGACGACGCGCTCAGGAGGCAGGTCGCCCATCTCGAACGCATCGACCAGGTCGTCCTCGGCGATAGACAGATAGCCGAGCTGCCGAGCGATGCGTGTGTTGTTGATCATCGAGCGGCCGGTCACGACGACCTTGCGGCCGGACGCGCGAGCGGCGTCACAGACCTGCTGCAGGCGGTGGATATGGCTTGCGAACGACGCGACGATGATGCGCTGCGTGGCTCCCGCGAAGATCTCCCGAAGGGCGGTCCCGACGGTCGCCTCGGACTGGGTGACTCCGGCGAACTCGGCGTTCGTAGAGTCACTCATGAGGAGCAGGACACCCTTCTTGCCGGCGGCGGCGAGCGCGCCGTAGTCGGTCAGACGGCCGTCGATCGGCGTCTGATCGAACTTGAAGTCACCGGTGTGAAGGATGTTGCCGACCGGTGTGCGGATGAGCAGGGCGAGCGCATCGGGTATCGAGTGGTTGACCGGGATGAAGTCGAACCCGAACACGCCGAGGCTGACGTGGCCTCCAGGCTTGACCTCACGAAGCTTCTGCTTCTTGATGCGGTGCTCCTCGAGCTTCACGGCGATCAGCCCGAGCGTGAGCTTCGTGCCCAGCACCGGCACCGAGGGACCGAGGTCTTTGAGCAGGTACGGGAGCGCTCCGGTGTGGTCCTCGTGGCCGTGCGTGATCACGATCCCGCGGACCTTGTCCTTGCGCTTGAGGACGTAGCTGTAGTCCGGCAGGATGAGGTCGACGCCCGGGTGGTCATCGTCGGGGAACATTATCCCGGCGTCTATGACGACCAGGTCGTTGCCGTACTCGACCACGGTCATGTTCTTGCCTATCTCATCAAGCCCTCCAAGCGGGATGATGCGAAGGCGCGTCTTCTTCTGTGTCATACGGGTGCGGTCAGACTCCTTTCACGGGGTCGCGTCCAGCGACTCCGGCACGTGGGCGCGGCAGCTCTCCGGCCGCGGCGCTGCCTTCGGTTCAGGCCGACAGGACCCCGACGCGACGCATCACACGTTCGAGTTCGGCGGTCTGCTCGGCGTTCGGCGGGACGAGTGGCAGGCGGACCGTCCCCACCGGAAATCCCTGGAGCCGAAGGGCCTCTTTCACCATGATCGGGTTCGCCGTCATGAACAACGCCTTTATCAGCGGCAGCAGTTCGAGATGC
>DASSAH010000046.1:0-7954 GCA_035685585.1 Coriobacteriia bacterium | reverse complement strand
CGGTTGTGGTGATCGTGGTCGGCGTGAACGGTGTCGGGAAGACCACCACCATCGGCAAGCTTGCGGCGCAAGCGGTCAAGGAAGGGCGAACCGTCCTCCTCGGATCGGCTGACACCTACCGGGCGGCCGCGGTCGAGCAGCTCGACGTGTGGGCCGAGCGAGCCGACGTCCCCGTCGTCCGCCGTGAGCGGGGGTCTGATCCGGCGGCGGTCGCCTTCGACACCGTTCGCCGCGCGAACGAGACCCGTCCGGACCTGACCTTGATCGACACCGCCGGCCGCCTCCACACCTCGGCCGACCTCATGCGTGAGCTTCAGAAGCTTCAGCGCATCGCCGTTCGCGAGAGTGCCGCGCCGGTCAGAAGCGTGCTTGTCATGGACGCCACCACCGGCCAGAACGGCCTCGCTCAGGCCCGGGAGTTCAACACGGTACTCGCTCTGGACGGATTGATCCTGACGAAGCTTGACGGAACAGCGAAGGGGGGAATCGCGGTGGCGATCACTCGTGAACTCGGGATCCCCATCGTAAGAATCGGCGTGGGCGAGGGCATCGACGACCTCAAGCCGTTTGTTCCGCTCGAGTTCGCGCGGGCGCTCGCCGGACGTGGCTGATCGATGCGGCTCTTCGGTCCCCCGGGGCGAGGCGATCGTCTCGCGCGACGCCTCCTCATCCCGCTCGCTGTCGCACTTGCGGTGCTCGTCATCGTGTTCGGGGTCGCCTTCGCTCCGCTCGAGATCGTCGGCTACTCCATGTATCCTTCGCTCGATGACGGGGACCGGGTCCTCGTGACACGGGGGTACGGCACACCACGCGCTGGAGATCCTGTGCGTATCGACACGGCCGAGCTCGATCGTGGCCGCGGAGGCCACGTCGTGAAGCGCATCGTCGCAGTCCCCGGGGACGTGGTCCGCATCCATGAGGGCCGGGCGGTTGTGAACGGCAGCCCCGAGGAGTTCGGAGCTCGTCTCATCGTGAGCGCTGGCGACGTGTCTTTCCCCCCCGTGCAAGTGCCTCCCGGCTACGTCTACGTCCTCGGCGACAACCGCCCATCCTCTTTTGACAGTCGCTTCTACGGCCCGGTACCGCTCGGCGCCATCCACGGGCGGGTCGTCTTCCGGTATGCCCCGATCACTGCGGCCGGGCCGGTTGACTGACGCCGCGCGCGACTCGTAGCCTGCACGCACCCGGACAGGAGGGACTCTGTGTTCGAAAGCCTTACCGAGCGGCTTCAGGCCGCCTTCGCCGGACTGACCGGGAAGGGCCGTCTGTCCGAAGCGGACGTGGACACGGCGATGCGCGAGATTCGCCTCGCCTTGCTCGAAGCTGACGTCAACTACCGCGTCGTCAAGGA
Organism: Coriobacteriia bacterium; assembly: GCA_035685585.1. Classification (GTDB taxonomy): domain Bacteria; phylum Actinomycetota; class Coriobacteriia; order Anaerosomatales; family SLCP01; genus DASSAH01. The sequence goes on along the minus strand of DASSAH010000046.1, from coordinate 6,603 downwards.
CTTCGTCGCGCGCGTCCGGGACCGAGCCGTCGGGACCGACGTCGCCAAGAGCCTCACGCCCGGTCAGACCGTCATCCGAATCGTGCTCGACGAGATGACCGCGCTTCTCGGACGCACGGACGCCAGACTCGTCTTCTCCGGCCGTCTGCCGGGTGTCGTCATGCTGGTCGGTCTGCAGGGGTCCGGCAAGACGACGGCCAGCGCGAAGCTTGCGAACATCCTGCGCAAACAGGGCCGGCGGCCGCTCCTCGTCGCCTGCGACGTCTACCGCCCCGCAGCCGTCGATCAGCTGCATGCCCTCGGCAGGGAACTCGACATTCCCGTCTTCCACGTCGCTGGCGCGGAACCCGTCGAGATCGCCCGAGCGGGGGTCAAGGAGGCCGTGGCTCAGATGCGCGACACGGTCATCATCGACACAGCCGGAAGACTCCACGTCGACGATGCCATGATGGACGAGGCGGCCGAGATCAAAGCGGCGCTCCGCCCCGATCAGGTGGTGATGGTGGTGGACGCGATGACCGGTCAGGACGCCGTCACCGCCGCACAGGCCTTCCTCGCCAGGGTCGATTTCGACGGCGTCATCCTCACCAAACTCGATGGTGACGCCCGTGGTGGAGCGGCCCTGTCCATCAGACAGGTGACCGGCAGGCCCATCATGTTCGCGGGCGTCGGCGAGAAGCTCGACGCTCTCGACCCGTTCCATCCCGACCGGATGGCGAAGCGCATCCTCGGTATGGGTGACGTGGTCACGTTGATCGAGAAGGCGGCGGAGACCGCCGACCTCGAGTCCGCGCAGGAACTGGAGGGGCGGCTCCGCTCGGCCGAGTTCACTCTGGACGATTTCCTCACCCAGCTTCGCCAGGTCAAGAAGTTGGGGGGCGTGGCGGGATTGCTCAAGATGCTCCCCTCGACCGGGCCGCTCAAGGGGGTTTCGGCGGCCGACATCGATGAGGGTCAGCTCGACCGCGTCGCCGCGATCGTCCAGTCCATGACCGCCGCCGAGCGCGCGAACCCGAAGATTCTGAACGGATCGCGGCGGGAGCGCATCGCGAGAGGCGCCGGCGTCACCGTCTTCGACGTCAACCAGCTTGTCAAACAGTTCGAGCACGCCAGGAAGCTCATGCGACAGTTCGGTGGCCGGCGTGGGCTAGGTAAGCGCGGCATCCCGGGTCTTCCCCGAGGCGCACGCACCTTTGACCAGCACTAGGGGATGACGTATCATGTGCTGTCGTTCTGCGCTCGTGTGGCCGCACCGGCCACCCAACCCGGAGGTGAACTCTTGGCAGTCAAGATCCGACTCGCACGCGCCGGCGCGAAGAAGGCGCCGTTCTATCGCATCGTCGCCGCCGACTCGCGCGCCCCGCGTGACGGACGGTTCATCGAGATCCTCGGCCGCTACAACCCTCGCGTCGAGCCAAGCCTGATCGAGATCGACATCGAGCGCGCCGAGGCATGGCTCGGCAAGGGCGCCCAGATGACGCAGACCGTCGCCCGGCTGTTCAAGGTGGCGAAGGACCCGGCCGCAACACCACCCCCGAGCGACGTGCGGCCCTCCAAGAAGTCCCAAGCGCGTGCCGCGGTTGCGGCGCAGGAGAGTCCCGCTGACGACACGAGCTCTTCTGAAGAGGCCGCGGCCTCGGCGGAAGAGCCGGCCGACGAAGACACGTAGTCCCGCAGATGTCGCGTCAGGCAGACCCAGAAGCGCTCATCCGCTACGTGATCGCGTCCCTTGTCGACCATCCCGACTCGGTCAACATCGCCACCCGCGAGTCTGATTCGTCAGTGACCTTCGAGATCGCCCTGCACCCCGACGACATCGGCAAGGTCATCGGTCGTCAAGGGCGGATCATCAAAGCCTTACGCACCCTCGCGCGCGCCTCAGCGGGCCAGACGCAGGGACACGTCGACGTGGAGGTCGTGGGGTAGGCGCGATGGATGACGCCCCGTTCGTCCCGGTGGGGCGGATCATCAAGGTCCATGGCGTGCACGGGGAACTCTCCGTTGCTCTACGCGTGACGGATTACTCCACGCTACCGGATCACCTCATGGTGTGGGTCGTGCCGCCGGTCCCGGCGCTGGGCGCGACGAGAATCATCTCTGTGCGGCCCGGGCCGAAGGGCCCGCTCGTCCAGCTCGACGCCGTCTCGGACCGCTCTCAAGCCGAGCAGCTGAGGGGACGCACACTTGTGGCCCGGCGATGCGACCTTCCCGACGACTGGCTGACGTATCCGCCGCAGTACGGCGGATTCGAGGTCCATGACACGGTTCGCGGTCCTCTCGGGACTGTGACGGACACGATCGAGACCGGGGCGAACGACGTCTGGGTTGTGGATCACGGACCCTACGGCCAGGTGCTTGTTCCGGTGATTGACGACGTGGTCGTCACGATAGACGACGAGCGCCGAGTCGTGACCGTGCGCTTGCTGCCGGGACTTCTGGACCGTGACGGAGCCGAGTTGTGATCATCGACGTCATCACCCTGTTCCCCGAGGCGTTCGAGGGTCCGGCTTCGGTCTCCATCATCCAGCGCGCACGGGAACGCGGGCTGCTCGAACTGCGCATCCATGACCTGCGTCACTACGCGACCGGCCGCCACCGCACCACTGACGACTACCCCTATGGGGGCGGCGCGGGCATGGTGATGCGTCCCGAACCGCTGTTCCGCGCCGTCCGAGCAGTTCGCGACCTTGGCCCGGGCGAGCCGCGCGTGGTGTTCCTCACCCCGAGCGGCGAGCGGTTCACGCAACCTCTCGCCCAATCACTGTCCCTCGTGGAGCGTCTGATCCTCGTGTGCGGGCGCTACGAGGGTTTCGACGAGCGGGTATTCGCGCTCGCCGACATGCGGGTGTCGATCGGCGACTACATCCTGACTGGCGGCGAAGTACCCGCTCTCGTCGTCATCGAGGCCACCGTGCGCCTGATGCCCGGCGTCCTCGGCCATGAGGAGTCCGCGGCCGACGAGTCGTTCGCCGAGGGCCTGCTCGAGTACCCTCAGTTCACCCGGCCCGCCTCCTTCGAGGGGATGGCCGTTCCAGACGTCCTCCTCAGCGGGAACCACGCCAAGATAGCGGCGTTCCGGCGACGCGAAGCCATCGTGCGGACCGCGCGCGTCCGGCCGGATCTTCTGACCGAAGCCGTGCTCACCCCCGAGGAACACGCACTTGCACGTGCAGAACAAGAAGGGAGCCACCAGGGTGAGAGATCCTGACGTGACGCCTCCGGGCGAGGCAGCCGACGACACGCCTCGACGCACCCATGTCGGTCGCTGGCTTCTCGAGACCGCCCTCATGGTGGGCTTGGCGTTCCTGGTCGCACAAGGGGTCAAGACCTTCATCGTCCAGCCCTTCGTCATCCCGACGGCCTCTATGCAGCCAGCCATCATGGCTGGAGACCGCGTCCTCGCCGAGAAGCTGTCCCTGCGCTTTCGCGACCCCGCTCAGGGCGAGATCGTGGTCTTCGATGATCCGACCGGTCGACATCCCCAACTGATAAAGCGAGTGATAGCGGTGGGGGGCCAGACGATCGACGTCCTGGATGGGAAGGTCATCGTCGACGGAGCGCCCCTGCCCGAGCCGTACGTCCAGAACGGCCGCACCGAACCGGGGACGGTCTCGCTCCCGTACACGCTCGCTCCCGACGAGGTCTGGCTCATGGGGGACAACCGCCCCAACTCAGGGGACAGCCGTGTCCTGGGGCCGATCCCCGAGTCAATGGTCAGAGGCCGCGCGTTCGCCATCTACTGGCCGTTCGGCCGCGTGGGCGGGCTCTGAACGATCTGTGTGGACCCGCGTTCTCGCTGTTGCCCCGGTGTGACACGGTGGTCTATACTCTCGCGTTGCGTCTCATCTTCATTCCGGAGCCACAGGACACGAGGACACCGATGGACACCATCCGTTTGATCGAGCAACAGCAGATCCGCGACGACCTGCCCGCATTCCAGGTGGGCGACAACGTGAAGGTCCACTACCGCGTTGTCGAGGGTACACGGGAGCGTGTCCAGGTCTTCGAAGGGCGCGTCATCCGGCGACACGGCGCGAGCAATCGCGAGACGTTCACGGTCAGGAAGGTTTCGTTCGCGGTCGGGGTCGAACGGACCTTCCCGGTCCACTCGCCGAAGATCGTCAAGGTGGAGATCGTCGGTCGCGGCAAGGTGCGGCGCTCCAAGCTCTACTACCTTCGCGACAAGGTCGGCAAGGCGGCCCGCCTCAAGGAGAAGACCTACTAGCGTCGTCGGACCCGCGTGCCGTCCGGCGAGCCATGCGGCACCGCTCTTCCAGACGTGTCGCAGCGGGAGGCCCGCGTGCGTGACCTCACGGTAGCCGAGTGCAGGGACCGGCTCGCACGGTCGCACGGTGTCTACTTGAGAACGCTCATCGTCGCATGCGAGCACGATCCCCGGTCGAGTGTGCGTGAGGCGGCGCGTCACGCACGCCGGCGTCTCGATCGCGAGGTCGCGGAGTCCCGGCGGCTCGCCCGGCTCAACGAGCTTGAGGACTCCCTGCGCCGCGACGGCGTTATGCTGATCGCCGGCTTTGACGAGGTTGGACGGGGGGCACTCGCCGGGCCGGTCACCGCAGCCGCGGTCATGCTGCCAGCGGCGACTCGCATCGGCGGACTGACCGACTCGAAGCGTCTCTCACCATCGCAGCGCCTCAGGATTGAAAGCGTCATCCGGTCCACGGCGATCGCCACCTCGGTGGCCCACGTCCCCGCGCACATCATTGACGCCCTTGGTGTGACCGCAGCGATACGCTACGCGATGGAGTCCGCGCTCTCCTCACTCGATCCGCCCCCGCACCACGTGATCACCGACGGCGCACGCGTTGGACTCCCGGCGCCGGAAACGCCTGTCGTGCGAGGCGATGGCACGGTCGCGGCGGTAGCCGCCGCGTCAGTCGTGGCGAAAGTCGCGAGAGACGCCCTCATGGTGAAGCTCGCCGAGGCGTACCCACACTGGTCGTTCGAGATCAACAAGGGCTATGGGACCGATCGGCACCTCAGTGCCATCAGGTCGTTCGGTCTGAGTCCGATACACCGTCGCTCGTTCGCTCCCTGCGCGATGGACGCCACGCCGTCCTAGCTACGCTCGTGTCTTCACCGGGCTAGAGTCCGGTAAGAGCGGAGTACGCGACTCCTGTCATGGTCGCCCTGAAGGGGGCATCCATGACACGATCAGAGCTCGCACGTAGAGGCGAGGACGCCGCGGCGGCGTACCTCGAGCGTATCGGCATGACAGTGACCGATCGGAACTGGCGATGTCGTTCGGGGGAGGTCGACATCGTCGCGCTCGACGATGCCACGCTCGTCTTCGTCGAGGTCAAGACGCGCAGGAGCCTGTCTGCCGGGCAGCCGGAAGAGGCCGTGTCACCTACAAAACAGCGCCGTCTGGTCAGGGTCGCGCGCCACTACCTCGCTCATGCGGGGCTCTCCGACACCGACACGAGGTTCGATGTCATCGCCATACACGTGATAGCCGACGACCGGGCGGTGCTTCGTCATCATCGTGGCGCGTTCGTCACGTGAACGGCTTGACTTCGGGCCAGGCCGTCATCGGCACCACCACCCTCGTCGGAACCGAACCTGTGCCGGTCGAGGTGCAGACTGATGTCGCACCTGGTCTTCCGGCTTTCGCCATCGTGGGCCTCGGGGACACGGCGGTGCTCGAAGCCCGAGAACGCGTCCGGTCCGCTCTCCGTGCCGCGGGCTTCCGGTTCCCCACCGCCCGCATCGTCGTGAACCTCGCTCCGGGACCGCTGCGCAAGCACGGCACGGGCTTCGACCTCCCTATCGCTCTGGGCGTTCTGACTGCGACCGGACAGATTCCCAGAGCCGTTTCGGAGAAACGCCGTGCGGTCGGAGAACTCGCGCTCGACGGCGCCGTCCGTCCGGTTCCGGGCATGTTCGCGCACGCGCTCGGCGCGCGCAGAGACCGAGTCGCGCTCCTCGGTCCCCTCGATTCGGTGTACTTGACCTCTGACCTGCCCGGTCTCTCGTACAGCCCCGTCGCGTCCCTCGCGGAACTTCTGACGGCGTCCACGAAGCGCTGCGTCTCGCGTCGCGTGACACACTCTCGCCCGGAACCCTACGACATGGCCGACGTCACCGGCCTCGCGAGCGCGCGAAGAGCACTTGAGATCGCGGCTGCGGGCGGTCTCAACGTCTTGTTCATCGGCCCGCCCGGTTCCGGAAAGACCATGTTGGCCCGCAGACTCGCATCGGTCCTGCCTCAGCTCAGTTTCGATGAACGGGTCGAGACCGCCCTCGTCCACTCCGTCGCCGGTCTCGACGAATCGGTCGCGCTCGCCGGCATACGGCCGTTTCGAGCGCCGCACCACAGCGCCTCGCTTGCGGGACTCATCGGCGGGGGCTCGCCGCCGAGACCGGGCGAGGTGAGCCTCGCGCACCACGGAGTGCTCTTCCTCGACGAGTTCCCCGAGTTCGCTCCCTCTGTCCTCCAGGCGCTGCGTCAGCCCCTCGAGGACGGGGCTGTGACGCTCGTCCGTGCGGAGGGCCGCGTGACGTTCCCCGCTCGCTTCTCGCTTGCCGCAGCCGCCAACCCGTGCCCGTGCGGGTTCTTCGGCGATCCCGTCAAGAGCTGCCGCT
>DASSAH010000045.1:0-2301 GCA_035685585.1 Coriobacteriia bacterium | reverse complement strand
CTGCAGGCCGAGGGCACCTACGATCCCGGCAACGCGCCCTCGGGCATCAAGCGTGTCCCGCGCGGAGTCGACGGGCTTGCCACCGAGCGACTCGTCCTCAACGTCGGCCCCCAGCATCCGTCGACGCACGGTGTCTTGCGGCTCGTGCTCGAGCTCGACGGCGAGGAGATCGTGAACGCCGAGGTCGCGGTCGGCTACCTGCACCGCGGGATCGAGAAGCTCGCCGAGCATCGGCGCTACCACCAGCTCGGCACGCTCATGGACCGCGGGGACTACGTCTCAGGCATCCACGGCGAGCTTGCCGCGGCCATGGCCGCAGAGCGGCTGCTCGAGGTGGAGCCGCCGCCCAAGGCGCAGTGGCTGCGCTGTCTGATGGGCGAGATCAATCGACTCGCCAGTCACCTCGTGTGGTTCGGCACGTTCGGGCTCGACTGCGGTGCGATGGGCCAGTTCCTGTACGCGGTCCGTGACCGCGAGGCGCTTCTCGACGTGCTCGAAGCCGTGACGGGCCAGCGCATGATGTTCAACTACGTGCGCCCCGGTGGCGTGGTGGCCGACCTCCCAGCCGAGGCCGAGCAGCGGATCCGCTCGTTCCTGCGGACGATCGACGGTTATCTCGACGAGCACGACGCGCTTCTCGGCGGGAACGAGATATTCCAGATGCGTGTGCGCGGGGTGGGCGTCATCGATCGGCCCACCGCGCTCTCATTCGGCCTGACCGGCGCTAACCTGAGGTGCAGCGGCGTCCCGTACGACGTGCGGCGCGACGCCCCGTACGCGGCGTACGGGGAACTCGACTTCGACGTCCCGGTCGGCTCGACCGGGGACGCGTGGGACCGCTATCTCGTCCGGATGCAGGAGATGCGCCAGGCGGTGAGGATGATCCGTCAGTGCATCGACGGGCTGCCCGACGGAGACGTGATGGCCAAAGTCCCCCGGGTCTTGAGGCCGCCGAGCGGGGAGGTCTACGCGTGCGTCGAGTCGCCGCGCGGAGAACTCGGGGTCCACCTGGTGTCTGATGGAAGCGACACGCCGTACCGGTTCCACTACCGTGGCCCCTCGCTCTTTGCGATACAGGTGCTCGAAGAGATCACGCCCGGACATCTGCTCGCCGACGCCATGATGCTCATCGGCAGCGTGGACATCGTGCTCGGGGAGATCGACCGGTGAGCGCTGTCATGGAAGTCTTCCTGCCCGTGCTGCTCGCGATCGGGCTCATGCTCGCGAACGGCGTGGTGCTGATCTACATGCTGCGGAAGGTCCTCGGCCATCTGCACCTGCGGCTCGGCCCGATGCACGTCGGTCCGAAGGGATTGCTGCAGACGGTCGCGGATGTCCTGAAGCTGTTCTCGAAAGAGGACGTCATCCCCAGCGGTGTCGATCGCTGGATGTACCGGCTGGCGCCGACGGTCGTCTTCGTGCCCTCCCTCATGGCGTACGCCGCGATCCCGTTCTCGGAGACGCTGCGGATCACCCGGCTCGAGACCGGCCTGCTCTTCACGTTCGCCGTGCTCTCGCTCGTCCCGCTCGGGATGATCATGGCCGGATGGGCGTCGGCCAACAAGTACGCGCTTCTCGGAGCGATGCGTGCCGCCGCGCAGCAGGTCGCGTACGAGGTGCCGCTGCTGCTCTCGGTGATCCCGGTCGTCATGATCGTCGGCTCACTCGACCTCGCCGAGATCGCCGCGTTCCAGAACGGGTTGTGGATGGGTGTCGTGCCGCGCTGGTTCGTCTTCTTGCTCCTGCCGTCGTTCGTCATCTTCCTGATCTCGGCGTTGTGTGAGCTCAACCAGACGCCGTTCGACATGTCAGAAGCCGAGTCGGAGCTCGTCGCGGGAGTCGCGACCGAGTACTCGTCGATGAGGTTCGGCCTGATCTTCCTCGCGGAGTTCAGCAACTCGTTCGTGATCTCGGCCCTGGCGGTCGCCGTGTTCTTCGGAGGCTGGACGCTCCCGTTCGTCCCCGAGTCCATCACAGAACCGCTCGCGCCCGTCATCTTCGTGCTCAAGACCTACATCGGCATCTTCGTGCTGATGTGGATACGCGGGACCCTGCCGCGCGTGCGCATCGACCAGCTCATGAATCTGGGATGGAAGTGGCTCATCCCGGCCTCGCTCGCGTGGATCATGATCGTCGGGGTCGTCGTCAAGCTCGCCGCGCCGGGGAGGGCCGCCTGATGTGGGGCAAAGGAATCCTCATCGGCATGTCCATCACGATGCGCAACATGCTTCGCGGCCCGATCACGATCAAGTACCCGTACGAGAAGGCCGAGCTGCCCGAACGCGCGCGGTGGGCGGTCGT
>DASSAH010000044.1:0-3087 GCA_035685585.1 Coriobacteriia bacterium | reverse complement strand
CCTTCTCATCGGCGAGCAGGTCGGAAAGCTTCTTCGTGCCCTCCATGCCGAGGGGCCGCATCCGCTCTCCGGCTCGCACGGGACCGACGGTGAACTCCGTCGCCGCCCCCGCGTCGACCACCGCACTCATGGGGTCTCCCGCGAGACCGTCCAACTCGGCGTCGAGCGCCTCGATGGAGCCGACGCCACCGAGGTCGACGTCGCCCGGTATGCGGAGCAAAGAAGGTGCCACGCCCGGACTCAGCTCGCCCCGGCGCGAGACGATTATTCTACCGTACTCGGAAAAGGCCCGCAGCCCGCCGGGCAGGTCGCGCGCGAAGCTGTCGTCAGCGATCCCGTCCACGATGCTCTCGATGTGAGCCGAGTCAAGACGCGACGCTTCAGGGAAGGCCGAGAGCAGCGCCGCGCGCACGATCCTGCGTCGCATCGCGCGGTCGAACGTGGACATCATCGCGCGGTCGAGCGCGACCTCGCCCGGGCGTCGCCGCTCGGCCGCAAGGTCGCGTGCGAGCGCCGAGGCCGTCTTGGCGAGCAGCTCGTCCTCCTCGGCAAGAACCGCCATCGTGCGCGAGAGCGTCGTGCGCAACGCGGGCTCGACCGCCAGAAGCACCGGCATCACCTCGTGCCGGATGCGCGCGCGAAGCCGCGAGGTGTCGAGATTGCTCGCGTCCTCCCGCCACACGCCGTCAGGCTGCGCGCCGAGCCACGTCCGCACCTGCTCGCGGGGGATGTCGAGGAGCGGGCGGACGACGCGGCCGCGGACGTGCCGGATCGAGGCGAGCGCGCCCGCGCCCGCGCCCGAGAGCAGGCGCATCAGGAACGTCTCGATGCGGTCGTCGAGCGTGTGGGCCACGGCGATGCGCACAGTCGACGGGTCGAGCCCGAGGCTCGCGGCGCGCGCGTCGGCTTCCTCCTCGGCGAAACGGTAGCGCACGCGACGGCCGGCGTCCTCCAGGTTGAACCGCTCGGCCTCGGCGTACCCGGCGACGTCGCAGCTGACCGCCCGGCACGACACGCCGAGCCGCGCGGACTCCGAGACGACGAAGGCGCGATCGGCGTCGGACTCGCCGCCTCGAAGCCGGTGATCGACGTGCAGGACGCTCACGTCCAGGTCAGCGCCGAGATGTCCTCCCGCGAGGAGGTGCAGGAGCGCCATGGAGTCCGCGCCGCCGGAGACGAGCGCCACGACCGGGGACCTCGGCGGCAGCATCGCGTGCGCCAGCGCGGTGGCGCGGGCGATGTCAGGGACGGGCGTCATGGGTCCAGGGTAGCGCACGGGCGGACCCGAGTCGCGCCGCTGTTGGTATCATGGTCGGGGCCGATGACCCGCCTGGCGGCATCGGCGCCCAAGCGGCGTGAACGGCGTCCACGGAGGACACCATGACCGAGTTCCGCATTTCAGACCCGGCCCTTGAGCCCATTGCGGCGAAGGTGGTCGCCGGCGAGCGTCTCACGCGCACCGACGGGACCACCCTGTTCGCGAGCCGCGACCTGCTCGGCATCGGCCAGCTCGCCGACCACGCCCGTCGGCGCGTCAACGGAGAGCGCGTCTACTTCATGGTCAACCGCCACATCAACCCCACCAACATCTGCCGCAACCGGTGCAAGTTCTGCGCGTTCGCCCGCTCGGAAGGTGAGGACGGCGCGTACGAGATGACGCTCGACGCGATTGCCGATGCCGCCGCCGAGGGCGCGGCGGACGGCGCGTATGAGATCCATATCGTGAGCGGACTGCACCCCGAGTGGAGCTATGACTTCTACCTCGACATGGTGAGGCGCACACGCGAAGCGGTCCCGGACCGCGTCATCGTGCAGGCGTTCACCGCCGTCGAGATCGAGCACATGGCGATCATCGCCGGCAAGTCGACGCTCGATGTCCTCGCCGACCTCAAGGATGCCGGCCTGGACGCCCTGCCGGGCGGAGGCGCCGAGATCTTCTCGGATCGGACCCGCGCGGCCGCCTGGGAGAAGAAGACCTCGTCGGACGTCTGGCTGCGCATCCACGGTGAGGCCCACTCGCTCGGCATCGCGACGAACTGCACGATGCTCTACGGACACATCGAAACGCTCGAGGAGCGCGTCGACCACCTGATCCGCCTGCGCGAGCAGCAAGACCGGAGCGGCGGCTTCCTGGCATTCATCCCGCTCGCGTTCCACCCCTCCAACACCGAGCTCGCCGACTTGCCCCCGACCACGGGCTTCGACGACCTCAAGACGCTTGCGGTCGCGCGCCTCATGCTCGACAACATCCCGCACATCAAGGCGTTCTGGATCATGGTCGGCCTGAAGATCGCCCAGCTCTCCACGTGCTTCGGCGTGGACGACATCGACGGCACCGTGGTCGAGGAGAAGATCACGCACATGGCCGGGGCCACAACGCCCGAGGCCCTGTCGAAAGACGACCTCATCGGGATGATCGAGGAGACCGGGCACGTGGCTGTCGAACGCGACACGCTCTACCGCGTGGTGCGGACGTACGCCGAGGAACCCGCGCTCCCCGCGTGGGACGCGGGTCCGGTGGGCGCACCGCCGAGAACCGGAGTCGCACGCGGCACGGTGGGCGCGGGGCGCTAGCATGGGACGACCTCGCCTCGGCCACATCCAGTTCGTCAACTGCCTGCCGCTCTACTACGGCATGGTCAAGAACGACGTCCTGCTCGATGTCGACCTCGTTAAAGCGACACCGCGCGATCTGACGCGCCTGCTCTCGCGCGGCGAACTCGACATCGCACCCATCCCCGCGATCGAATACGCCCGCCATGCCGATGAGTTCGTGCTCCTGCCCGACATCGCCATCTCGAGCGATGGAGAGGTGCAGTCCATCCTGCTGCTGTCGAAGGTACCCGCCGAATCGCTCGGCGGACGCACGGTGGCGCTCACCGACACGTCACGCACCTCTCAGGTGCTCACGCGGGTGCTGCTTGCGAAGCACTGGAAGGCACGGCCTGACTACGTCGAGATGCCGCCGGACCTGCCGGACGACAACCTCAGAGGCGGCGATTCTGCTTGCCGCTTCCTGAAGATTCAGCCATGCCTGTTTTATTTCCAGATAGATACCCTGCCGCAGCGATTCCTCGTTGGCTTTGA
>DASSAH010000043.1:0-3869 GCA_035685585.1 Coriobacteriia bacterium | reverse complement strand
AGAGGCACGAGCTACCTTGAGCAGTGTTGCCTTGGACTTCATGAGGGCGTCCTCGATCGACTCCGAAAAAAGCGAGAACTGGCCCGGTTTCGCCTGCGGGTCGAGTGCAGCAAGCGTCTCCTCAATGGTGCCCATGCCCGTGAGCGAGTTCGCGTGCACGAGGCCGTGATAGAGCGATGACATCGGCAGGCCGGGGACGAACGTGTGGATCCAGATAGCCAGCCGTGCGAGTTCGACGGCGATGAGGTTGATGTCGAGCCCGTAGATGCAGCGCCGCGCGATCTGGCGGCGCAACAGCAGTGAGGGCTCGATCTCGGCCAGCAGGCCCTGTTCCTCACCCAGCGCTTTGCGGGCAACCGCCTCCAGTCTTGCCAGCTCGTCGGCGACCGCGGGCAGTGGGTTCTCGGAGAGAAACGCGGAGAACCGGGCCTCGATGCGGTCGATGGCGGCCACAAGGAAGTGTCCGGAGCCCATCGCGAGGTCGGCCACACGGAAGTCGAAGAACTCCTCGGCGGCCTTCGTGCGGGTGTCGTCCTCGGCGATGAGTGCTTTCACGCGCTCGAGGTGCTCGGTAATGGCGGGCTCAAGCGCGGTGTCGAGCAGGTGCTCGACGGCGAAGGACTTGGTGAAGTAGGAACCCGTGCTCTTGCGCTGACCGGAGGCGTTGTGGAAGTAGACGCCGCCGGCCTCGACGACCACCGTGTCGCCCTCCTTGGCGGGCACGTAGGTCTGCTCACGGTCGAGAGTGAGGTCGCTTGGCGCGATGGAGAGGCTCGATTCGAGCAGGCCCTCATAGATGGTGCCGAACTCACGCACGGATAGCGAGCGGAAGTCCACGGGGCCGCGCTCGCCCTGGGCATCGGCGTCCACGAGCGTGGCCATAAGTGCGGGGCCTATCTCGGCGTTGCTCAGGCCCAGCGCTGAGACTGCGGCACCGTCGGGATGCGAGTCGTCCGTCGCGAACAAACCACCGTTGTACGCAGGGACATCCCATCGAGGCTCGCCGGAGTCGATCGCGTTCCAGACCTGGACGAGATCCTCCCAGATGCTGGTCGATTCGGCTGAGAAGATCTGGCCTGGATCCTCGGCAAAGTCCTTCGCGTAGGTCTTGAGGGCGTTTCGCGTGTAGCGAGGGTTGCGCTCAAAGGGGAGCAGTCCTCGGTCCTCGGCGTAGGCCACAAATAGCAGGCGGAACAGGATGATAAGCGTGCGGTGGTACGCAGAATCCAGCTCGGCTTCGGTCGAGGCACCCATACGCCGCGCGACGGCAACCGCGAGTCCAGGAACAACGTCCTCGTAGATGCGGCCTCGTAGGCGGACGCCGAGATTGGTCGCGTAGACCGCGGAGTCGTGCAGGATCTCATCGACGCTACCGCCCTTTTCGAGGGCCTCCGGCGAGAACAGGAGTGCTAGGTAGCCGGCATCCGAGTCGTCAAGCAGCGTCAGATCCAGTTCGAGGTAGGTCTCCGTGAGGCCCTTGCGGCCGACACCCACGTCTGGATCGGCCGGGTAGAGACGAATCTGGTTGCGCCGCAGAGCAATCACCCACGGCAGTCGCTCCTGCTGGGCCTGAGCGAGAGCGCGTGATACCGGCGAGACGCCGCCGAAGCGTGATGACGTCCGATCGAAGCCCTCTCCCTCATCGAGTACGACCGCGATAGCGCGCTGCGCGGTTTCGCCCGCGAGTGCGAGCAGGTTGGGGCCCTTCGGCTCGATACGGTAGCCGAGCAATTCCAAGAGCTCGCGTCCTGTCTTGCCCAAGAGCTGGACCGAACGTGAGCGTGCCGCGCTCCAATCAGAACGGCGAGGGACTCCGTCCTTGAGTTCATGCGTCGCGAACAGTCCTGCGTTGATGACGCCAGCGGTAAGCCCCTCGCGGCTGACGGAGCCGAGTAGACGGTCAAGCGTGCGGATCGCCTGATGGCGGTTGGGCTCATCAAGCGCAGCTGCCGCGATACGCTCAACTCTGCCACGTGACAGACCCTGGATGGGAGCCGGGTCACCCTCCGTGCCGATCACACTCGCTTGCGTCTCACCCGCGGCATGATGGAGAACGACGAGCAAGACAGGGGCGCCACGGTTGGCTCGGAGTTTCCACAGCTTGCGAACGTCGTCTGCCTTCGGGACTCCGGCGGAAGTCGCAATCGCCACCTCGAGTGGACGCTCGCCCTGGCCGAAAAGCACCTCCACGGTGTCGATGGCGACTGGAGCGCCGGACGGCTTGGGCCAATCGATGGACCGAGCATCCGATGACGCCAGAAAGTCCCCGCCTTCCCCCACATTCATGCCGCCAGACACCGCTCCCCCTTGCAGCAAAGACCGCGACGCACCCGTTGGCGCACCGCGAGTCCGAACTCACCAGAACCTCACCTACATCTTACTGAAGGGGCCTGACAGACGCTTAGGTTTCTCGGCGAAGTGCCACTTCCAGCTCCTCATCAAACACTCATCAAACACATGCGTGTAGATCATCGTAGTCGACACGTCGCTGTGCCCGAGAGCCTTCCGCACGAGGCGGATGTTCTTTGTCTCGCGGAGCAAGTCAGTCGCAACACCGGGGACATCGGCTTGGTGGTCTGTCGCCCTGACGGTACGCCGTGGCCCCCCGACCAGTTCTCCGCCGAGTTCCACACGTTCGCGAGACGCCGAGGGTTCGCGATCCGCTTCCATGACCTCCGCCACACGCACGCCTCGAACCTGCTGCGCGACGGCGTGCCGGTAAACTTGGTCTCGCAGCGACTCGGTCACGCCGAGCCGGCCATTACCTTGAACGTCTACTCCCATGTGCTGCCCGGGATGCAGGAAGAGGCCGCAGCCAAGATCGACGAGATGATGGAGCAGGTCCTCGGAGGTGCGGCGTGAGCAGTGAGCCAACAGGTGACGACCTTCTCGCGGTTTGCACGTTCGCACGTAGATTCGAAGAGCCCGACTTTGTGGCCGGGGGGTGGGTCTCACCCGAACCCAGCGAGGACGGCGTGGCGCTGCTCGGCTACTGGGTCCCAAGCGAGGACGTGGCACGATGGCAAGCGGCGCTCTACGAGCACCACATCGTGTTGCCGTTCGATTGGACAGCGCCCTCGTGGAGGCGGCAGATGAGGTGCTACTACGAGGACCCCGGCCTGCTTCAGCGTGCGAGATTGCTCACAATCCGGAAGGTATTGACCAGCCTGGTTCGGGCTGATCGGTTCTGCGAGGGGACACTCGCAGAAGCATTCGAACGAGGAGTGCCACAGGCGGCGATGAGGCGGCTGGGCGCGATCTCAGGGGAGTAAGCCGACGGGAGAGCAATGTATCGTGCCCGGCGCCGTCACCGATCGGAGGATCGCACGTCGGACACCTTGGCTGGAGCCTCTGGGCCAGACTCCTATCGGGTCACGGCGTACGACCCTCAGAGGCAGGGTGACACTAAGGATGCGCTGGTTAGTGAGCAGCATCAATACTCGAAGAGCTTCTCGCCTTTCTCACCGAAGATCTGGATGCTGGCGGGATCCTCAGAAGAGTACATGTCAACTGCGGTGGCAATGCTCTTTACTGCCTCGCCGTCACTCGCGCTCAACGACGTCTTGATCACGAGCGCGTCGGGTGCAACGAACTCAATTGACTTGATCTTGGAGTACCACGAGACTGGCTCTTGACCGTAGCCGTCGCCGAAGTTGTCGTTCATGTACTCCTTGAAATCATCGGTAAGCGCCTGCAGCTCGGCCTGATCGGCCGCTGGTGCCGATGCGGGTGTCGGTGCATCCATGGTCGGTTCGTTGACACAGCCGGCTGTTCCCACCGCAAGGAGAATGGCCACTCCGACTGCTGACAGGCGTCTGCGGGCAGGCCTCATGCATCGCTCCTGTCTCACTAACGTGTCGCACGTCAAC
>DASSAH010000042.1:0-4449 GCA_035685585.1 Coriobacteriia bacterium | reverse complement strand
GGAGCGTCTCCCCGCGAGCCGGAGTCCGCCGGCCGCGGGTCGCGCGGTCCGCCGACCGTTCCCGCGAGCGACGGCGTCTTCGGCGCCAGCGCGTCCAGCGCCTCTGCCGAGATCCGGCACGGGCAGCCTCCGCCCGGGCAGTCGATCGCGGTCAGCGGGACGGTGAGCGAGCCTCCCTGGGCGAGCCTCACGTTGACCGTCTCGCGCGGGGTGTTGAACCCGGTCACCTTGCCTTCGCCCAGAGGCGTCTCCAGCTTCGCGCCGCGCTTGGGAGCCCGCGACTTGAAATCCCGGTACGCCTCGTGCTCATAGCGCAGGCAGCACATGAGTCTTCCACACAGACCGCTGATCTTCAAGGGGTTGAGCGGCAGGTCTTGCTCCTTGGCCATCCGGATGGAAACCGGCTGAAACTCTCCGCCAAACCGTACGCAGCACAGCTGCTGTCCGCAATGGCCGAGTCCACCGACCATCCGCGCCTCGTCGCGCACCCCCACCTGTCGCATGTCGATGCGGATCTTGAAGCGCGACGCGAGCTCACGCACAAGCTCCCTGAAGTCGACACGCTCCTCGGCCACGAAGTAGAAGACCGCCTTGTCGCCCCCGAACAGGTACTCCACATCGACCGGCTTCATGTCGAGGCGGTGCTCCTCGATGAGCTGGCGATAGACCCGCATCGCGTCGCGCTCCTTCTCGGCGAGCTCGCGCGAAGTCGCGAGGTCTTCGTCGGTGGCGACACGCTCGATGGGACGCGGCGGCGCGGGTAGCCTTGAGGGCTCGACCTCGTGAGGCACGTCGATGACCTGACCCAGTTCGAGCCCGCGCTCAGTCCGCACCACGACGGACTGCCCGGGTACGACGTCTGAGCCTTTGGGGTCGAGCAAGAGCGGTTTCGGCGCGAATCGAAGTTTCACTCCCACTACTGTGGGCACGTAAGGACCTCCCGAATATCGAAGAGCATGGCCTCGACGGCCAGCTGAGGGTTCACATTATACGAGATGCGCCGCCGAGCCACTCGCACGGCGGCCAGCGCCCGGTGCGCCGCCCGCGGGGTGAGCACCGCGGCAACCTCTTCCATGGCGTCGGACTCCTCCCGGTTGACGACGAGCTCGGGAACGCCCTGCGAGATGACAAAGCAATCGCGAAGCCAAGACTCCGCGATGTTGAGAACCTCACCTACGGCCTCACGCTCGCCTGCCGTCAACTGCCGTTTCTGCCGGTCCTCCAGCGCCTTGCCGCCCTTCTTCCCGAGGAACTCGGCGCTCTCCCGGGCTTCAAGCTCTTGAGCGAGCCGGAGCTCCTCGACTGGAGCCTTGACCGCGACAAGCAGACGTCTCGCGGCCATCAGCACATCGTGTTCGTCGAGCACCGGGAGGTCCTTGAGCACCGAGAGCATGTGGTCGCGGGCGGCGCGCCGGATCCCGGACGCGAGGAACTCCTGTGCCCGTGGGAGCACGCCGCCGGTCGCGGCCATCGCCACCAGGGCGTCGCCCTCGCTGGCGCCGGTGCGCGACATCAGCAGCGCCGCTGAGTCTGCGGGCGGCAGTCGCCGGAAGCGCACGACCTGACAGCGCGACGCGATCGTCGGCAGGACGCCGTCGTACGTCGTCGCGAGCAGCACGAAGGTGACGTCGTCCGGCGGCTCTTCGAGCGTTTTCAGGAACGCGTTTGCCGAGCTGTCGTTGAACGAGTCGGCCGCCTCGACGATGAAGACCTTCCGGCCCGCCTCGATCGGTGCGAGGTGGACGTCACGGATGACGTCGCGCACCTGCTCGATCATGTAGGTCGCCGCGCCCTCGGGCACGATCACCCGCACGTCCGGATGCGTTCCGCGCTTCACCCGGCGACACGCCGGGCACACGCCGCAGGCGTCGTCGTCACAGAGGATGGCGCATGCAAGCGCCCGGGCCGTCGACTTCTTGCCCGCGCCGGCCGGGCCGACGAAGAGGTACGCGTGCGATACCGCCCCGCGCCGCACCGCCGCCGCGAGCAGGTCCGCCACCCGGCGTTCGCCGACCAGCTCGTCCCACACGCACGTCCTCGTCATGGACGCCGGCCCAGCACCACGTCGAGCACGGGCACGGTGCGAACGGCCGCGAGCACCCGCTCGGCCACCGTTTCGGGCAAGCCCTCCGCCGAGACGACCACCACGCGCTTCGGGTCATCGGCGGCGGTCCGCAAGAACCCTTCTCGCACCCGTTCGTGAAAGGCGATGTCCTCGGCTTCCAGGCGGTCGGCGCCGGCGACTCCGGTAGCCCGGCGCAGCCCCTCGGCCACGTCAAGATCGAGCACGATCGTCACGTCGGGAAGAAGACCGGCCGTCGCGAACCGGTTGAGGCGGCCGATCTCGCCGAGAGGGAGCCCACGCCCGTGACCCTGGTAGGCGGTCGTCGAGTCGATGTGGCGGTCGCAGACCACCGCGGCCCCGGACGCGAGCGCCGGAGCGATCACTCGCGCGGTGAGTTCTGCCCTCGCCGCCTCGTACAGGAGGAGTTCCGCTCGCGGCTCCAGGCCATCGTGGTCGCGATCGAGCAGTATCCGGCGGACGGCCTCGCCAAGCGGCGTGCCGCCCGGCTCGCGAGCTTCGACGACGCGAAGCTCCGCGGCGCGCAGCGCGTCTGCCAGCAGCGCCGCCTGCGTCGACTTCCCCGTGCCCTCACAGCCTTCGATCGTGATGAACGCACCCCTGACCATCACGGCGCCTCTGTCCTCGGACCGCACGCGCCGCGCCACTCGGCGGCCGCGACGGCGAAGAGGTCTTCCCCGCGCGCGTCGATGGCCACGAAGGCCGGGAATCCCTCCAGCTCGAGGCGCATGAGCGCCTCGGCGCCGAGCTCCGGGTAGGCGACGACCTCGGCGCCGCGCACGTGGCGCGCCAGCAGGGCCGCAGCTCCGCCCACCGCGGCGAGGTAGACCGCCCCGTACCGGCCGCAGGCGCGCCGGACCTCATCGGAGCGCGGACCCTTCCCAATCGTGGCGGTGATGCCGGCCCGCAGCAGCTCGGGCGTGTAGACGTCCATGCGCTTGGCTGTCGTGGGTCCGACGGCTCCAAGGGGCCTGCCAGCGGCCGCCGGCGTCGGCCCGGCGTAGAAGAGCGTCTGACCCGCAAGGCCGTAGGGCAGCTCCCCGGCGTGACGGAGCTGCGCCGAGAGCAGCTCATGCGTGGCGTCGCGCGCGGTGAAGACCGGGCCGGTGAGCGCTACCTGGTCGCCCGCGCGCAGCCTGTCGCGATCGCGCGGACCGATCGGCACGGCTATCTCGATCGGCGCGCGCGCAGGAGTCGAACGCTCATCCATCAGTACCGGCCTTGTCGTGACGTTGCCATTCCAGCGTCCTGAAAGCATACACCGCTGACGCGAGCACGATGGTTGCCGCGAGCATCAGCGCGACCTGCAGGCCGCTCATCCCCACCGCGCCGATCGTCTCCGGATAGGCGCGCTGCAGCCGCTCGACCACGCCCGCGACGATGTCTCCGAGCGGCGCCATCAGGAGCATCGACGCGAGCAGCGAGACCCTGACCACCGACTCGAGCGCGGTCAGCACGCGCCCCCTGATGGCGTCGTCGACCGTGGTGACGATATAGGTGTTGCCAGCGACCGCAACCGCCGCGATGCACATCCCCGCGATCAGGGCGAGCGCGGCCGCCATCCCGTACGAGTCCACGAGCGCGAACGCGAACATAGCCACGCCGAACCCGGCCACCCCACCGAGGAAGAGCAGCTGGAGCGTGACCCGTTGCGCGAGCCGGGGCACGACGAGCGCGCCGCCGACCATCCCCACCGCGAGGAACACAAGCATGAACGAGGTCGGGGCCGCCGCCAGGTGCTCGAGCCACGGCACCTCCTCGGCGAACGGCACGTCTCCCACCAGCTGCCGCGGAACGATGACGAGCCCGATCGTGACGATCGCGCCCCCTCCGAAGATGGCCAGGCCGATCGTGAGAAGCAGGCTTCTCAGCTCGCGATGCCCTCGAAGGAACCGAAACGCGTCCACGACGTCGGCGCCGATCAGCCGCAGGTCCAGGCGCACCTTCTCGCGCGGCCCGCTGCGCCCGTCGGCGATGCTCGCGATGAACGCGGCCGAGACGAGGAAGGTCATCGCGTTGAGCATCACCCCCGCGCGCGGGCCGACGAGCGCTGGCGCGATCGGGCCCACAAGCAGGTCGACGAGCGGGAGCCCGCTTTCAAGTACCAGCCGGACGATCCGCTCGAAGAGCGCGAGCAGCACGCCGGAGGCGGTGAGGCCCACGAGCATCGCCGCCTGCTGGGTCGTGTACGCAAAGCCGTTCGCGGCGGTGACGTCCTCGGCAGCGACGAGACGCGGGATGAGAGCGCTTCTCGACGGCGAGAAGAAGAGCGATCCGACCTCCATGAGCAGCACGATGAGATAGATGAGCGCGAGCTCGTTCGTGAACAGCAGGCCGAGGGTGAGCGCCGCCCGGGCGAGGTCACA
>DASSAH010000041.1:0-2944 GCA_035685585.1 Coriobacteriia bacterium | reverse complement strand
GTCCTCGGCGCGTGGATGAAGTAATCGGCGCCCACATAGATGCCCACGTGGTGGATGGGAGAACCGAAGAAGACGGCATCACCTGGTTGCAGCGCCGCGGGGGCGATCCGCTGTCCGACGAGGAACTGGCTTCCCGAATAGTGAGGCAGGACCACCCCGTGCTGGCGGAACACCCAGAACACGAGGCCGGAGCAGTCGAAGCCCGCGGGTGTCTTGCCGCCCCAGAGGTACGGGATGCCGTGGTAGGCGAACGCGGTTTCGACCGGCGAGCCCGGCTCGATGGCGATGCCCGCTTCAGAGGCGCCCGAGAGGACCTGCCGAAGGAGCGCGGTCTCCTCGCGCTGACGCCGCGCGGCTTCGGTGTCGAGGAGCTCGAGCAGGCCACCTTGTGCCTCGGCGAACATCTGCTGACGTTCCTGAATCCGGAGCAGTATCTCCAGCTGACGCGCGCGCAGCTCGAACTCGAGGGACTCCGCCTGGTCCTCGGCGCCCTTGAGTCGCTCGGCGGTCTGCTCGACGAGCTGCTTCTGGGCGCGCAGGGTTTCGGCGATCTCCGCGTCGCGAATCCCGAGCGTGTTCAGGAACTTCAGCCGCGTGAGGAAGTCGGAGAGCGAGTCGGCGTCGAGGATGATCTCGATCGCCGCGAACGAGCCATGTTTGTAGATGCTCGAAGCCCGGTCGCCCAAAAGGTCGTTCTGCAGCTCGTAGGCGTAGCGCGCGTCGGCGAGGTCCTCGTGCGCTACCGAGACGCGCTGCTTGGTGGCGTTGAGTCGCTCGACCGCCGCGTTGTACTGCTCGGTGGCGATCGAGAGCTCGCGGTCGAGCAGGTCGAGCTGCGCCAGGAACTCGTCGAGGCGCCGCTGCCGCTCAGCGAGTTCTTCGCGGAACTGCTGTGTCGTGTCGTCGACCGGAACGTCGACCGAGCTGTCGTCATCGGCCGGAGGCGTGCGCGGCGGAAGCGGTGTGGCGGAATCGGACGGCGCGGGTGGCGCGGGAGCCGGCGTGGGCGGCGGAGAGGGCGTCGGCAGCGGGGCCGGCTCAGGAGCCGGAGTAGGGGTCGACGTGGTGTCCGCGAGCGCCATCGCGGGCCCGGAAAGCAGCAACGCCACTGCGAGAGCGACAGCGCACGCGTGATATGCGAACGTGGAACCGTTCCTTACCGTCAACTCGATGCCTTTCGAGCCGGTGTGGACCCGCGTCTGCGCTCGATTACCGTACCGCGGATGACCGCGCGAGCGTATACATCGTAGGATTCTACCACGGAACACGGGCGAACCGTAGCCCAAACCCGCTGGTGAGCCCGGTCGCACACTATCTCCACAACAGACGCGGGAGACGCGGCCTTACGTTCGCGGACACGGAGGGGTATCGTGCGTGCTGTATAGGAACGGTGACGTTCTGCATCAATCGGCGAGGGCACGGGGAGGTCGCATGATCAAGGTGGCCGTGTGGGGCGCGGGCATGATGGGACAAGGGCTCCTGCGCTACCTGCTCGACCGCCCGCGTACGGTCGAGGTCGTCGGGGTCATCGACGCCGATCCGGCGAAAGAGGGACTGACCGTCGGCGAGGTGCTCGGCGACCGCGTCAGCGGTCTGTCCATAGCCGGTGACCCCACCGGCGTGCTCGGACGAGGCCCCGACGTCGTGTGCGTCTGCACCCGGAGCAACCTGCACGAGGTCACCGATCAGGTCGAACCGTCACTGCGCGCTGGCGCCAACGTGCTCTGCACCGCCGAGGCGCTCGCGTACCCGTGGGCGAGCGACGCGGCTTGGGCCGAGCGGGTCGACGCGCTCGCGCGCGAGCATGGCGTCTCGGTGCTCGGCACCGGCATCAACCCCGGCTTCGTGCTCGACGCGCTCATCGTCATGTGGACCTCCGTGTGCACGCGCGTCGACCGGATCGAGGCCAAGCGCGTGAACGACCTCTCCCCCTTCGGGCCGACCGTGATGACGAGCCAGGGGGTGGGCAGGACGGTCGAGGAGTTCGAGCGGGGTGTAGCCGACGGCACGATCGTGGGCCATATCGGCTTCCCCGAGTCCATCCACCTCATCGCGCGGGCGCTCGGCTGGAGCATCGATGAGGTCGTCGAGACGAGAGAGCCCATCGTGAGCGCCGTCGAACGTCGCACTGCTCACGCGCATGTCGCGCCCGGACACGTCGCGGGATGCAACCACACCGGCCGCGGGTATTCCGGGGGCGAGCTGAAGGTCGAGCTGGTCCATCCTCAGCAGGTCCACCCGCACCTCGAAGGGGTGGACACCGGCGACCACATCCGCATCGTCGGTGAGCCCGAGATCCGCATGGCAACGACGCCGGAGGTCCCCGGCGGCATCGGGACGTACGCGAGTACCGGCAACTACCTGCCGCTCATCGTCGAGGCGCCCGCCGGGCTGCTCACCGTTGTCGACCTGCCTCTGCCGAGGTTCTGGGGACCGTCTGCCTGACGGCGGAAGGAGCGTGTCATGACAGAAGACCGGTGCCGACCGGGACAGTGGGTCGAGGTCGAACGCGTCCTGCTCGAGCCGGCCGATCGTGTTGCCGGACTGCCCGGCGACACCGCCAGCACCCCGCTCGTCGCGTGGGTGAAGGGGCTCGCCCTCGGCGTGGCCGCCCTCGGCGAGGAGTGCGAGGTCGAGACGGCCTCCGGACGGGTGGTGCGCGGTCGTCTGTCCGACCTCGACCCGTGCTATACGCACACGTTCGGTTCGCAACCTCCCGAGATCGCCACGATCGGTCGCGACCTGCGGGCGAGGCTCGATGAATGGCGCGCCTCGGGCGAGAAGGCGGGTGGGTGAGATGCCGGGACGCGCCGAGGAGATCATCGCCCGCCGGGGCGAGATCATGCGCCGGGCACTCGGCATGGACTACGCCGAGTTCGAGCGTGGCCCGATCTCCTTTGACTACGAGGGCATGATGGCCGCGCACGGGTACTCGTTCGAGGAG
>DASSAH010000040.1:0-3141 GCA_035685585.1 Coriobacteriia bacterium | reverse complement strand
CCTCGGACTCGTATGGACCGGGCAGGCCGACGAGGACGACGGGCGCGTCGGCTTCGGCGGCCGTGCGGCACGCCTGCTGGAGCGCTTCCTCGTCAGGTGGGGAGTGCGGCAGGCCGTAACCGGGCGCGTAAAGGATGTCCGCGCCGGGGGCGAGGTCCCGCAGCGCGGGGAGGAACGCGTCGATCCGCGTCGGGGTGATCTGCGAGCTGCCCGCACCCTGGTACCGCGGTTCTTCGGCGAACCGGCCGATGACCGCGATACGGCCGTGCGGACGCAGCGGGAGCAGGCCGTCGTTCGCGAGCAGGACGGTGCTCTCGGCTGCCGTCCGCCGCGCGAGCAGGTGGTGCTCGCCGGCGTCGTAGGCGCCGTCGGCGCAGACGGCGGGCAGGGCTCGCAGCATGAGCTCGACGATCCGGCAGGCCGCCTGGTCGAGTGTCGCCTCCTCGAGCGTGCCGTCGTCGAGCGCGCGAGCGACCAGGACGTCGTTAGCGCCGGATGATGAGGGCATCTCGAGGTCGAGCCCGGCGCGCAGCCCCTGGACCCGGTCGTTCGTGGCGCCCCAGTCGCTCATCACGAGGCCGTCGAAGCCCCACTCGGTCCGCACAACGTCCGTGAGCAGCCGCGCGCTGTCCGAGCAGTACTCGCCGTTGACGCGGTTGTACGCGCACATCACCGTCCACGGCCGCCCCTTCGTCACGGCGATCTCGAAGCCGCGCAGGTACAGCTCGCGCTCCGTGCGCTCATCGACGATGACATCGACCGTCATCCGGTTGGTCTCCTGCTCATTGAGCGCGAAGTGCTTGAGACACGCGCCCACCCCGGTCGACTGGATGCCCCTCACGAGAGCCGCGGCCATGCTCCCGCCGAGCAGCGGGTCTTCCGAGAAGTACTCGAAGTTGCGCCCGCAGCCCGGGTGGCGCTTCAGATTGAGCCCCGGGCCCAGTACGACCGCCACCTTCTCGGCACGCGCCTCCGTCCCGATCGCCCGGCCGACCGCCTCGGCGAGCCCGGGGTCCCACGAGCTCGCGAGTGTCGCCGACGGTGGGAAGCACGTCGCGGGCACGGTGGCGGACAGGTCGATACCGGTGCCGTCGCCTCCCTGCTTGCGAAGCCCGTGCGGTCCGTCTGTGATCATGAGCGGCGGGACGCCTGCGGTGGCGACACCCTTGAGGTGCCAGAGGTCGCGCCCGGAGAGCAGTGCGATCCTCTCGGCCCGCGGGAGCGACCGGACGATCTCGGCCGCGCGAGTCTTCAGGTCGAGGTCCATCGCCTTCCCCCTCATTGGCGCCGAACGGCGCTGCCCGCGCGAAGCCCCTCCTGCCGGGCACGGTGTGTTCCTACCCCAACGCGGGGTGCCTTCTGGTTGACGCGCTGCCGGTTCGGTCGTAGACTCGTCCCTGACTGAACGCTCAGTCAGGGACGAGTCTACCGATGCCGGACACGACTGCCACGCCTACGCGCCATCGCATCCTTGAGTGCGCTGAGACCCTCTTCGGCCAACGCGGCTATGACGCCGTGGCCGTCGCGGACATCGCGCGCGCCTGCGAGGTCTCGACTGCGCTCATCTACTACCACTTCGCCGACAAGGAGTCGCTGCTGCAGGCGCTCGTCGATCGTGCGTCGGAGGTCTTCGACGGGCCCGTGAACACGGCCCTTCGCGCACCAGGGACTCCGAGACAGCGCATCGAGCGGTTCATCTCGGCGTGGATCGTGGCGGTGCACGACCACGCGAGTCTCGTCCGCATCCTCGTCCGTCCGCTCGCCGACCCCGCGGGTCCGCTCTCGGCCGAGCTCCTGACACGCATCTCGGCGACAGTCGGGGAGCTTGCCGAGACCATCGCCGAGGGCATCGAGGCAGGAGAGTTCTCGCCCGAGGTCGACCCGTGGCTCGCCGCCGAGTGCTTGTACGGGCTCGTGAACACGAGGGTGGCGGCGGGTGTGCTCGAGGTCCCCTACGAGGAGCGTGCGCGCTCCGACACCGATTCGGTCACGGCGTTCGTCACACGAGTCTTCTTCGAGGGGATCGCCCGATGATGACCCGTGTCGCGCGCCTGATCGTCCGGCACCGCGTGAGCGTGCTCGTGATCGCGGCGCTGCTGCTCGGCGCAGGGGTGTTCGGGATGCTCAACACGCGGATCAACTACGACCTTCTCGCGTACCTGCCTGACGACCTCGAGTCGGTCCAGGGCTTCCGGTTCCTCACCGAGGACTTCTCGCTCGGCAACACGGCTCAGGTGATGGTGGTCGGCGCGTCTGAAGGCCGCGTTGCGGGCCTTGCCGATCAGGTGGCGGGGATCGAGGGCGTCGCCGATGTCGCATGGGTCGACGACCTGGGAGATCTTTCCGTGCCACGGGAGTTCTGGGAGCATGCCGCGGCAGACTCCTACGTCGCCGGCGACTCCACCTTCTTCCAGGTGAGCTTCTCCGAGAGCGCGAACGACCCGCTGACGCGCTCGGCGGTGTACGAGATCCGCGACGTGATGGCGCAGGAGGAGGCGTACATCGCCGGCGTCGAGCAGCTCGAGCTCGAGGACACCATCAACGCGGACCGTACGCGTTTCGCGGTGGCCGCCGTCGCACTTGTGTCCATCGCGCTCCTCTTGACCATCCCATCGGTCATCGTGCCGCTCCTGTTCGTGGTCACCATCGGTCTCGCCGTCGTCTACAACCTCGGCATGTCGTACTTCATCGGCCAGGAGATATCGTATCTGACCGGGGTCATCGTCCTTGCGCTGCAGTTCGCTGTGACGATGGACTACGCGCTCTTCCTCTACCACCGCTACGAGCAAGAACGCGCTCACGCGGACAACGAGACCGCCATGGTCACCGCACTCGCCGCAACGTTCAGATCGGTCGCGGCGGCGGCGCTCACCACCACCGCGGGGTTCCTTGCGCTCATGACGATGCGGCTGGGGTTCGGCGCGGACATGGGGGGCACGCTGGCCCGTGGCGTCATCATCACGCTGATCGCGACGCTCACGGTCCTGCCGGCGTTGCTCCTCGTCTTCGACGGCGCCATCCGGCGGTTCGCGCACCGCACGTACATGCCCGACTTCTCTCGGCTCGGGGGATGGCTCGCACGACACGCCGTGTCGGTCACGGTTCTGCTCGTGCTGCTGTTCGTCCCGGCGTTCTGGAGCT
>DASSAH010000039.1:0-6971 GCA_035685585.1 Coriobacteriia bacterium | reverse complement strand
GCGTACAGTCGCCGGCACAACGCGCAGCGGCCGCTGTCGCTGGGCGGCGGGCGGACGTTTCTGACCCGCCAAGGTAGCGGCGGGGCGTGATTCCCATGTTGTGGGAATCTGTCGTAGACTGACGGCAGCGGCCCGGGGTGGCGCCCGGTGAACCGTTGGACGATGCCCGAGTGCTCTATGCGTTGCACGCCTGCGCTGAGCGTCTCGCGTGTGCCGGCCCTTGGATGGACAACCGGACAGGCTTCCTTAATTTTTGACGGGAGAGGTCCATGTCATTCCAAGTGACCGAAGCGTTCGCGCAGCAATTCGCGGACAACTTCATGCATGTGGCGCAGCAACAGCGCTCGCGGTTCGAGCCGCATGTCACGGTCGAGCCTGGCATCCGAGGCACGAGCCGTTCCATCAACCGTTTGGGGCAGCGCACGGCGCAACGTCGGCTCTCGCGCCACAGCGACACCCCGCTGAACGATCAGCCGCACTCGACGCGTTTCATCGACCTGTTCGACTGGGAAGATGGCGACGCGATCGACGATCAGGACAAGGTGCGCATGCTGGTCGATCCGCAGTCCGATTACGTGCGCGCGATGGTGGCCGCGCTCAATCGGGCGAAGGACGATGTGGTCATCAGCGCGGCGCTGGGGGCCGCGCGTTCGACGACCGGGAACGTGGCGTTCCCTGCCGCGCAGCGCATTCTGGTCGGCGGTGCCGGGCTCACGCGGGCGAAGGTGGTGCAGGTGCGCGGACGGTTCCGGAGGAACGAGGCCGATGCCGAGGCGGGCGAGACGCTCTACATGTGCTATTCGAGCCAGCAGTTGGAAAACCTGCTCAACGACACGACGCTGACGAATACCGAGCGCAACACTGTCGTTTCGATGATATCCGGGACGTTCGTCGGCGGGACGCTGTTCGGGTTCATTCCGATCCCGAGCGAGCGCCTGCCGC
This sequence comes from Coriobacteriia bacterium, assembly GCA_035685585.1. GTDB lineage: Bacteria > Actinomycetota > Coriobacteriia > Anaerosomatales > SLCP01 > DASSAH01. The sequence goes on along the minus strand of DASSAH010000039.1, from coordinate 6,029 downwards.
TCGTGGGTACCACGCGCACCATCTTCGCCTGGGCGAAGACTGGGATTGCGCTGGGTTTCGGCGAGAACATCACCGTTCGTGTGGCGGAGGATCCGGGCAAGTCGTACTCGGTTCGTCCGTACGCGAGGATGTCGCTCGGGGCCGTGCGCGTCGAGGAAGAGAAAGTCGTCGCCATCGAGTGCCTCGAATCGTAAAGGAGCAGCAGACATGCCGAATCAGAATGCATCCGTTGCGGCCAATCGGGCCGCCATCCCGCAGGTGCTCACCCAAGGCAATCAGCACGGGGGCGAAGTGCGGGTCTTCAACTCGACCTACGTCAACCCAGCGACCGGCGGTCCGGTGATCGGCGAGCACATCGTCTGGGGGCACCTGCCTCGAGGCGCGCGCGTGCTCCGGGCTGTGCTCACCTGTTCCACGGGCACGGCGGGCTCGACGATCAACCTGGGCGACCCTGCCAATACGACGCGCTACTCGGCTGCGGTCCCTGTCGCCGCCGCCGGCACGACGACCATGGACCCGGTGGCAACGATGGCCGCCGGCGCGGCTGGGTTCGAGGTCGGTGTCATCAACGTCGGCGGCACGACCGACCAGTCGGAGCTTCGGTCGGTGGTGGGCGGCGCGGCAATCGCGGCCGGGCAGTTGTTCAACCTGACCGTGTACTACGCGACCAACGACTGAGCGAGCGGGCGGCGAATTGATCGGCTGGGATGAGCGCATCGGCTGTATCCGTATGTAGTTCTGCCCTGGTCGAACTGGGGCAGCGGCCGATCAATTCGTTCGAGGAAGGTTCTGACGCGGCGCGCACCGCCGCCATCTTGTGGGACGAGACGAGGCTGTTCGTCTTGCGGCAGCATCCTTGGAACTGCGCGGTGCGTCGCGAGATTCTGGCGCCCACGACTGACACGCCGCTCTTCGATTATCAGTTTGCGTTCGTGCTGCCGCCGGACTTCCTGCGCGCGCTGCAGGTCGGGCAGCACCGATCCGAGGTCGATTACCGGATCGAGAGCGATCGCATCCTGGCCGACGAGAACCCGTTGTTCCTGCGCTACGTGTGGAACAACGACAACGTGTCCACCTACGACGAGGGGCTGGTTGCGGCGCTCACTGCCGCGATGGCCGCGCGCATGGCCTATGCGGTCACGGGGTCAACGAGCTTGCGGCAGTTGATGGAGCAGCGCGCTGCCGCCGTGCTCTTGCGCGCGACGACGATCGACGGACAGGACGAGCCGTCGCAGGAGTGGGGCAATCAGCACCTGCTCGCGTCTCGCGGCAGGCGCATGAGATGAGAGCATGCGCGCGTTCATCACGCAGACAAACTTTTCCGCCGGGGAACTCAGTCCTCGGCTGCTCGGGCGCTCGGACATCGAGCGCTACCAAAACGGGGTGCGCACCCTCGCGAACGCTCTGCCGCTCATCCACGGCGGGGCGATCCGGCGCTACGGCACGAGGTTCGTCGCGCCGGCGAAGGCGGGGTCATCGGCATACCGGTTAATCCGGTTCGTGCACTCGCGGGAGGTGTCCTACGTGCTGGAATTCGGGCACCAGTACATGCGCGTCTTTCGCGCCGGCGCTCAGATCATGTCTGGGGCTGTGCCCTACGAGATCGCCACGCCGTACACCGCGGCGATGCTGCCGGCGGTCGATTTCGCGCAAGGGGCGGACACGATGTTCCTTGTGCATCGGGATGTGCCGGTGCATCGACTGCGGCGCTTCGCTGACGCTGCATGGAATCTGGCGCCGGCGCCTTGGATCGTCGCGCCGTTCGAAGAGCATGGACACATCGGCTCGATGTCGCTCACGCTCTCGGCGGCTAGCGTCGGCACGGGGCGCACGGCCACCGCTGGCTCGGCGCGCTTTCTGGCGAGCGATGTCGGGCGGCAGATCACGGCCGGGCCGGGGATCGCGACCATTACCGCGTTCGGGTCCGCGACTTCCGTGACCATCACGATTCTCGTCGCCTTCGAGAGCACTTCGATCGCCGGCGGGCAGTGGCGCATCGAGGGCTCGCCGCAGACGACGCTGACCCCGTCGGCGACCGGGCCGCGCGGGGCGGCCGTGACGCTGACCGCGGCGGTGGATGCGTGGCGCAACCCCGAGGATGTCGGGAAGATGGTCCGGCTGAACGGCGGCTCCGCGCGCATCACCGGATGGACTTCGGCGACGATTGTCGCCGCTCGCATCGAGCGCGTTCTGGCGAGCGCGATCGCCGCCCCTGCGGGCGCGTGGACGATGGAGTCCGACGTGTGGTCGGCCGAGCACGGCTACCCGGCTGCGGTGACCTTCCACGAGCAACGGCTGCTGTTGGGCGGCTCGCCGAGGTACCCGCAGACGATTTGGGGCAGCGCGCCGAACGAGTCGCTGAACTTCATGCTTGGCCCGGCGGATGATGACGCCTTCGCCTTCGAGCTGGCGACCGACCAGATCAACCCGATTGCCTTCCTCGTGCCGCTCGCGCCGCTGGTCGCGCTCACCTACGGCGGCGAGCTGTCCATTGCCGGATCGACCGACCGGCCGCTGAATCCGACCAATGTAAGCGTTCGCTCTCACACCGCGCACGGCTGCGCGATCGTGAAGCCGGTTCGGGTGGGCGGCGAGGTGCTCTTTGTGCAGCGCGGCGGGCGGCGCGTGCGGGCGCTGGTGCATGACGACAGCGGGGTGGCCTATCACACCGAGGACATGTCGCTGCTGGCCGAGCACATCACGCTCCCGCAGGTGGTCGCGTTGGAGTATCAGGCCGAGCCCGATCCGTTCCTGTGGGCGCTGCGGAGCGACGGCGTCTTGCTCTCCTGCGCGATCGACCGCCGCCTGCCGGTGACCGGCTGGGCGCGGCACCATACCGACGGCGCCGTGCTGTCCATAGCGGTCATCCCGGAAGGCGACACCGAACAGTTGTGGGCGGTGGTGCGCCGCACCGTCGGCTCGGTCGCCGTGCACTACATCGAGCGCTTCGACCCGGCGGTGCTCGCTGACTGCGCGATCACGGCTACCGTGCCGGGTGGTGCCGTGACCTGGGGCGGGCTCGGCCATCTCGAGGGGAGAACGGTGCACGTCGTCGCTGACGAGTCGCTCTATCCGCCGCAGACCGTCACCGCGGGGTCGATCACCCTGCCGCGCGCGGCGACCGCGGTCATGATCGGGCTGCCCTACACGACCACGATCGAACTGCTCACCCCGGAGATTCAGGGCCCGGGAACGGCGCAGGGAAGCCACATGCGCACGCACGAGTTGACGCTGCGGGTGCACGACACATCGGGGGCGGAGGTCAATTCGATCGAGGCGATCCATCGTCAGTTTGGCGCCGGCGCGCTCGACACGCCGCAGCCGAGGGTCACGGACGACGTGCGGGTGAACCTGCTCGGGTGGGAGCGAGGCGCCTCGCCTGTGAAGATCGAGCAGCGCAACCCGCTGCGGTTCCACATCCAGGCCGCGATCCGGCGTTTCACGTGGAACGACGGGTGATTCTGCGCGCGGCACGGGCCGAGGACGTCGCGGGTGTGCTGGCGGCAGCCCGGCGCGCGCACGCCGAGGCGCAGGCGGCCGGCGGCATCTACGCGCGCCTGCCGTTCGACGAAGCGATCTGCTCGGAGACCCTGAGCGCGCTGATCGGGCGCGAGGATGCGCTGGTGCTGCTCGCGATCGACGGCGAGCGGATCGTCGGCGGGGTGATGGCCGCGGAGTCGGAGCATTGGGCGAGCCGCGCCCGGTACGGGCATGAGCTTGCGCTGATCGTCGAGCCCGAAGCGCGCGGGCGGCTGGTCGGGCTGCGTCTCGTGCAGGCGCTCGTCGGCTGGGCGAGGGCGCGCGCGCTGCCGATGCTGCTCGCTGGTGCATCCTCTGGCGTGGACCATGACCGCACGCGCAGAATCTACGAATTCGCCGGCCTGAGAGAGGCCGGCATCGTCATGAGGATCGATCCATGAGCGTACCGATTTGGACGGCGGCATCGGCCGGGGTGCAGGCGATCGGTGCGCTAGGAGCCGGGGTGCAGGCGATCGGTGCGCTACGAGCCGGGCGGGCGCAGGCGGCTGCGCTCGGGCATCAGGCGGCCTTGATCGACCGGCATGCGCAGGAGCAGATGGGCGTTGCGCAGGTGCAGGCGGAGCGGATTCGGCGCGCCGGGCGGCTCCAGTTGGGCGAGACCCGGTCGGCGCTGGCCGGGGCCGGGGTTCGGGTCGATACCGGGTCCGGCCTGCTGGTGCAGGAGGAGGTCATCCGGCGCGCGGAGCAGGACGCCTATGCGGCGATCCTCTCGGGCGAGTTGCAGGCGCGCACCCTGCGTCACGAGGCGGAATTGACCAGGATGGGCGCGCGCGAGGCGCGGCGGGCTGGCAACATCGGGGCGGCGACCACGCTGCTCGCTGGCGCGGCGCGCTATTCGCAGTGGAACCGACGCATGCCGGCCGGGCGGAGAATCGGCCCGGTTGTTGACTTCGAAGGCTGACCGCTCCCGTGCGCATTCCGATTGGTGGACAGGGGTTCGACACGGTTCGCGTTGGCGAGCGGGGGCGGGCTGTCCCGGTCGAGGCGTTCACGCGCACGGCGGACGCGATTTCCAGGGCCGGCGCGGAGTTGGAGCAGATCGCCGATCGGCAGGGGTCGATCGAGCTGGCCGAGGCGCGGCAGGAGCAAGCCGAGCAGCGGGCCGAGGAGCGGCAGCGCGCGGCCGAGGAACGCGCCGCTCGGCGGCAGAGCGAGGCCGAGCAGCGGGCCGAGGAGCGGCAGCGCGCGGCCGAGGCCAAGCGCAACGCGCAACAGGTCGAGCGCAACCAGGCCGGCATCGCGCTCGCCAGATTCGAGGCCGATGCCGGCGAGGCGGCGCGGGCGCTCGGGCTCGCCGTGTCGCGCGGGGAGCTGTCGCCATCGGCGGCGCTCGATCAATTCTCAGCACATGAGAATGCCTCGAGGGCGTCGCACTTCAAAGGCATCGACCCGATACTGGCGCAGGCGTTCGAAGACACGGTCATCCGCGTTGGCACGCGCGCGCGGGACTCCATCCTGGCGGTCGGCGAGCGGCAGGCGCAGGAGAAGCGGCGCTCGACGTTCGGGACGATGATCGAGGAGTTCCAGCGGCTCGCGATCACAGATCCGGATGGTGCGGTGCGGCGCGCGCGTGCGGCCTTCGAGATCGAGGGCCGGGCGATATTCGGCCCGGAAGACGCGCAGCGCGGGCTCCAGCGCTTCGAGGAGACCGTTGCGCGCATGCAGGCAACGACGTTGGTCAACCACGACCCGCGCCGCGCCGTGGCGAATCTGCGCAATCCTTCGTTCCTGCCGGCGCTCGACCCGCAGCAACGAACCTCGCTCGTCGCCGTGGCCGAGCAGCGCGTCGCCGTGGCCCAGCAGCAGGCGCAAGCCGCAGCGGAGCGCATCGCCACGGCGAACGAACGGGAATTCAACGCGCACGCCCGCATTCTCGAGGCCGGGCAGGTGCTCGATGCGGCCACTGTGTCCGCGCTGACCGCGCGCTTTCGTGGCACGCAGTTCGCCGAACCGTTCGCCCGGATGGTGGCCGCCGCGCCGGCGGCTCAGCGCTTCTCGGCGCAGCCCATCGCCGAGCAAGAGCGCGCGTTGCTGGAGATGCGCGCGCGCGGGAATACTGCCGGCTGGTCCAGGGCAGAGGCCGAGCAGCACGAGCGCCTCGCGCGAGAGTTCGAGGCCCGGCGTCGCGCCATCCGCGAGGACGCGATGCACGCCGCGCTCTCTCACGGGATCATCCCGAGGATCGCCCCGCTCACGCTTGACTTGGCTGCGCTGCCGCAACAGTTGTCGGAGCGCGTTGCGCAAGCGACCGAGATCGAACGCCGGTGGACCGGGGCGCCGGTCTCGCCGCTGCGGCCGGAAGAGACCGCTTGGCTGGCGCGTTCGTTGCGCGCGATGCAGCCGCGCGACCAGGTCGATGCGGTCCGCGTGGTCACGCGGGAGATGAGCGACGGGCAGGTGCGCGCGCTCGCCGAGCAGATGGGACGGGACGGAGTCCCTGCGCTGCCGTCGATCGCTCTGCATGTGCGGCGCAACACCCGGACGGCGCT
>DASSAH010000038.1:0-2147 GCA_035685585.1 Coriobacteriia bacterium | reverse complement strand
ATGGCGCCTGTCGACATCGTCCTCGGGGCGATTGGCTTGACCGCGGGCCTCGTCGTCGCGTGGCTCTCGAGCGTCCCCCTCCGCCTGCTCGAGCCGGCGTGGCTGTCGCTCGCGACCACGGGTCTGCTGTTCGGATTTCTTGGGTGGGTGGGCGCGTGGGTTGCGCTCGTGAAGAAGCGCGACTTCGCCAAAGCGCTGCCCACTCTCGACAACAGGGAACGCGCGAGCCCGGAGTGCGGCACGACGAAGGTCTTGGACACGAGCGCGGTGATCGACGGCCGTTTCGCCGACCTCGTGCGACTAGGGATGCTCGAAGGCGAGATTCGGGTCCCCCGATTCGTGCTCAGCGAGTTGCACACCCTCGCGGATTCGGCGGACGATACCCGCCGGGCTCGCGGCCGCAGGGGCCTCGACCTGCTCGCTCGGCTGAACCAAGGTGCCGACAGAGGTGTCGAGGTGCTGGATGCGGACTACCCCGACACGCCGGACGTCGACAACAAGCTCGTGCGCCTCGCGAGCGATATGGGAGCCGTGGTGCTCACTGTCGACCACAACCTCACGAGTGTGGCGCGCGTGCGTGGCATCGACGCGCTGAACCTGAACGAGGTCGCATCCGCGATGCGCCCCAATCATCTTCCGGGGGAGCGGATACGGCTTCGGGTCATCCGAGAGGGCAAAGAGCCGGGCCAGGGGGTCGGCTATCTCGAGGACGGCACGATGGTCGTGGTCGCGGGCGCGAAAGAGCGGGTCGGCACTGACGCGGATGTCGAAGTCACATCGGTGCTCCAGACTTCCGCCGGTCGGATGGTCTTCTCGCGCCTCCTCACTGAAGAAGGCGGCGCGGATGCGTAGCCGAGACTCGGCCGTCGTCCTCGTGGCCGGGGGCACCGCAGAGCGCTTCGGCTCTCTGCACGGGAAGCAGATGGTGCTTCTGGCTGGAAAGCCGCTGCTCGCTCACGCGCTCCGCGCGTCCCTAGCGGTCGACAGGGCCGGACTCGTCATCGTCGTCTGTCCGCCGGGACGGGTAGACGAGTACGCGTCGGTTCTCGCGACGGCGCACTCGCCGACAGATGTCCGGTTCGTGGCCGGCGGCGAACGCCGTCAGGACTCGGTCGCCAACGGGATCGCCGCGGTGACCGGGGCGTTCACCTACATCGCGGTTCACGACGGGGCCCGTCCGCTTGCCGGGCCGGAACTCTTCGCCGACCTCCTCGCTCTCCTGGACGCGATGCCCGGACTTGTCGGAGCGGTGGTGGGCCACCCGTCCGTCGACACACTCAAGAGGGTCGACGGCGCTCAGGTCACGAGCACCCCGGACCGCTCGAAGTACTGGATGGTCCAAACGCCCCAGGCGTTTCGGGCCGCCGCACTCCGTGACGCGTACGCGCTTGCCGAGCACCGTGGCTGGGACTGCACTGACGACGCGTCTCTCGTCGAGGCGGCGGGAGGCGCGGTGGGGCTTCTCGAAGGCCCGAGGGACAACATCAAGGTGACCTACCCCGAAGACCTGGCGGTCGCCGAAGCGCTGCTTGCGGGCCGCGGCGGAGGAGGTTCGTGATGCGTGTCGGAATCGGCTTCGACGTGCACGCATTCGTGGAGAGCCGGAGTCTTGTGCTCGGCGGAGTCACGATTCCCCACGACCGAGGGCTGGCCGGGCACTCGGACGCCGACGTCCTTTCGCATGCGCTCATGGATGCGCTGCTTTCCGCGATGCGACTGGGAGACATCGGGGCACATTTCCCCGACCGCGATCCGCGATTCGCGGGAGCTGACAGCATCGGCTTGCTCGAACACGTCGGCGCGCTCATGAGGGATGAGGGGTGGTGCCTGGTGGACGCGGACACCGTGCTCGTTCTGGAGCGGCCCCGCGTCTCCCCGTACCGGGATCAGATGCGGGAACGACTTGCGGAAGCGCTCGCGGTCCCGATCGGCAGCATCGGGGTGAAGGCGACCACGACCGAAGGGCTCGGCTTTCCTGGGCGGGAGGAGGGCGTCGCGGCGTACGCGGTGGTGCTGATCGACCGGGCGACCGCCTCGCGGAGCGCACGTTGATGGGCGGGGTGATCCGCACCGGCGCTCCGCCACTGATTGACACCGCGCCAAGCGCGGCGCGATAGTTGGAATCCGCAGCGGCCTGGCCGCCGAAG
>DASSAH010000037.1:0-9566 GCA_035685585.1 Coriobacteriia bacterium | reverse complement strand
TCAGCTTTGCCGCTGAGGACTCCGCTGCGTATGAGGGAGTTGGAGAGAAGCAGCGAGTACTCGCCTCAGTGGTTCGCCGGCAGGGGCAGCCGCACTTCCGTCGACAACTGTTGATGGCCTACGACGGTCGTTGTGCGATGTCCGAGTACGACGCAGAAGATGCCTTGGAAGCGGCGCACATCGACCCCTACTCCGGACCTGGCTCCAACAGCGTGGGCAACGGCTTACTGTTGCGATCCGACATGCACGATCTCTTCGACCTCGGACTTGTGGCGGTGGATACCTCACACCAGGTCCTCCTGCTGGGCGACAAGCTCGGAGGCACGCGATACGAGTCGTATGAGGGCAGGCGACTCCACCTCCCTAACGATCGCAACCTGTGGCCCTCAACTGATCGACTCGATCGTCATCGCGAGTTAGCGGGCCTCTAGACGCCGCGCGAGACACCCGCAGGTCTGAAACCCCCCTCCCGCATCGAAGAACAGAGCGGCGCCCTGATGTGAGAGGTCCCATCCCTAATGGCGTAAGCGGTGTCTCTACTTGAGTCGTTCGACCAACACCTGAGTATTGGCCGTGAAAGTGGCTAGCGCATCACCCGTGACGAAATCGGGTGGGTTGGGCAGGCCATGACGGATGAGCCCCTGCACGTCACCGTGCGAGGCGCGTCGACTTGATCCGTCACCTGCGGGCTCACGGCTGCAAGGGTGCTCCACGAGGATTGCAGGCACTCTGTCTGCGCTAGCCGACGGGCAGACAAGGCGACGGTGATTCCCCGACACCGCGAGGTTAACGATCTCATCGCCAAGCGCTGGCCGAATGCCTCGAGCCCCCAGTTTCGGAGGCGCGTGGGCATCGGGGCCGCCCCTCCCTGTGGGAGCAGCCCCGCCCGGTCCGTGTCTTTCGCTCGAGTCCCTGTCCTTACGCCTTCCCGCCCGCATGCGGACCACGCTCTACCCGCGCGGCTGCTGCTGCGTGATGCAGTGAATGTTGCCCCCGCCCAGTACGATCTCGCGTCCTGCGAATCCTACCACCTTGCGCTCGGGGAAGAGCTCGCGAAGCGCGGCGAGTGCGGGCTCGTCGTAGACGTCACCGAAGAGCGGCACGAGCAGGCCGCCGTTACAGAGGTAGAAGTTGATATAGGAGGCGGGGATCTCGTCGCCTGCCTCGCGAGGGATCGTGCCCTCAACCGCGTCGATCCCCGCGACTTCCTCGGCCGTGTAGGTGAGCGTGGTCGGCATGGGCATCGTGTGGACCTCGAGCGCCCGGCCCTTTGCGTCGGTCGCGCTTCGCAGGATTTCGAGGTTCTCGGCGAGCACCTCGTGGCGCCAGTCGCTCGCATCGTCGGTGCAGCCAGCGAGCACGACGCCGGGCCGCACGAAGCACGCGACGTCGTCGACGTGCCCGTTGGTCTCCTCCGGGTCGATGCCGCGCTTGAGCCAGATGACCTTCTCGACGCCCAGGTAATCGCGCACGTGCTGCTCGATCTGCTCGCGGCTCATCTCGGGGTTGCGGCCGGGACTGAGCAGGCACTCCTCAGTAGTGATGACCGTGCCCTCGCCGTCGACGTGGATCGATCCGCCCTCCATCACGAGCGGCGCACGGTAGCGGTCGATGCCGGCGATCTCGGCCATCTTGCGCGGGACAAGCTCATCTTGGTCCCACGGGAAGTACAGCCCGTCGTACAAGCCGCCCCACGCGTTGAAGTGCCAGTGCACCATCCGCACGTTGCCCTCGTCGTTGACCACGAACGTCGGGCCGATGTCGCGCATCCACGAGTCGTCGTTGGCCATTTCGACGACTCGTATGTGGTCGGGAAGCATGGCGCGCGCGTTCTCCCACTGGTCGGAGTTCACGCCGACGATGACCGGCTCGAAACGGGCAAGCGCGCTCGCCACCTCGACCCACGCCTTCTGTGCCGGCTTGGCCCCGTTACGCCAATTGTCGCTGCGCTGCGGCCAGAGCATCCACGTGGCAGCATGGGGCTCCCACTCCGCCGGCATCCGAAAGCCGTCCGCATGCGGCGTGCTCTCTATCGTCGCCATACGTCCTCCAATCGTGTGATTTGCTGCCCGCTATGCGGCAGCGTTGACTGCGCGCGTCTTCCCAGCGTGCGAGTGCAACCAGAACCCGACTGCGACCGAAATGACCGTGCCACCGATGGTGATGGCGTAGAACGCCCCGAGTGGCGTGCCCTCGGGAGGGGCCAGGAAGAACAGTGCGAGCGTGAACAGAATGCCCAGTTCGCAGAGCACCGCCCACAGCCAGGCGCCACCGTTGCCGCCGGGCACCACGAAGGGGCGGTTCTGGTCGGGGAACTTCCTCCGGAGCACGACGAGGGCTGGGAACATCAGCAGGTACGGCAGAAGGAATACCACCGACGAGAGCGAGAAGATCGCCCAGAAGATGCCTTCGTTGTCGCCGAACAGCGTGTAGGTCACGATAGTCAGCACCGTGGCAATCACTCCCATGAGGTAGAAAGCGTAGTCGGGCGTGTCGTTCTTCGGGTGCTTGTGGGCAAAGACGCCCGGAGCGGTCTTGTCCATGCCGGTGGCCGCAATGGCCTTGTTCGCGCCGATCGACCAGGTGACCATGTTGCCGATAAACGTGAAGAGCACACCGAGGGCAACGATTGTGAAGACGGGTCCTGCCGCCGCGCCGAGGACGGACTCGAACGCGGGGCGCAGCGCGTCGACGATACCGGTCTCGATGACGATGCTTTCAGCCGGGATTACGGCGAGGATGCCGAACGTGGCGAACATGTAGACGAACAGGATCGCCGCGCCCGCCCCGAAGATCATCTTCGGAACGTCGCGCCGCGGGTTGCGGATTGAGTCTCCCACCGAACTCATGAGCTCGAAGCCCATGAAGCTGTAGATGACGATCGGCAGGTAAGTGAGGCTATCGAAGGAGAAGACCGGGACCCACTCAGAAAGCGCGAAGCTGTTCGCGAGCTCACCTGCGTTGAGTGCTGCGGCGACACCAGCAAGACCCAGAATCACGAAGACGATCAACTTCACGCCGGCAGAAACGTTCGGGACCCACTTCGAATAGCGCATGGGCAACACGCCGATGATCACCATCAACCAGATCAACGTGATGACGACGAGCGCTTCGCCCCACAGCGGCAAGGTGAGTCCGAAGGCCGCGCTTGCCGAGTAGAGGAACAGCACGAACACGCTCGGCGCCCACAGTGCCACGTTCACCCAGTACAGCCACGCGGTGACCGTGCCCCACATCGGCCCGAACGCCTCGCGTACCCAGACGTAGATGCCCCCGTCATCGGGCCATGCCGCGCCGAGCTCGGCGGTAACGAACCCGTACGGGATGAAGAACAGGACGCCGAGCACGATCCAGAACGTCAGGCCCTGCACCCCCATCGCGGCGGACGACGCGATGGTGTCGCCGACGAGGATCGCCGAGACGGAGAACAGGATCATCGATGCCAGGCCGAAGACCTTCTTCTTGGCCGGCACGCTCTGTTCGCTCATGATTGCTCCCTTCAGAGTTGGAGTCGGCTCAGGTCAGCAGGGCGTGAGCTATCGGGTGCATGCGCTCGTCGGACGGCAGCTCGTCGATGCCGATGAGCGCGAGCATGAGCGCCTTCTGGAAGTGCATGCGGTTCTCGGCCTGGGGGAAGATGATCGAGGCGGGCGAGTCGGCGACCTCGTCGGTGACCTCCTCGCCCCTCATGGCAGGCAGGCAGTGCATGAAACGCGCGCCAGGCTTAGCTTTGGCCATCAGCTCCGAATTGACCTGGAACGGGGTGAACGCCTTGATGCGCGCCTCGTACTCGTCCTCTTGGCCGGTCCACCACCAGCAGTCCGTGTAGATGAAGTCCGCGCCCTCGATGGCCTCGAGCGGGTCGTACGTGAGCAAGAACGAACCGCCGCTATCATCGGCGAGTTGCGCCGCCTTCTCCCGGAGCTCCGGCGCCATCTCGTAGCCCTCGGCGTTGCCGATGCGGACGTTGAGGCCGAGCTTAGTGAGCGTCGTGGCGAGCGAGTTGCACGGGTGCGCCGCGTCGCCGACGTACGCGAACGTGACACCCTCGAGCCGACCCGCGTACTCGAAGATGGTGAATGCGTCGCTCATCGACTGCGCCGGGTGACGGTTGTTGTCCATGCCGTTGATGACCGGGACGGTCGCGTGGCGCGCGAGTTCCTCGATCGTCTCTCTCTTCTTGGAGCGGATCTCGATCGCGTCGTTCATGAGCGAGAGGACGGCCGCCGTGTCGGCGACCGTCTCTCGCCCCGGGAGGTGGATCTCGCCGGGACGCAGGTAGAGCGCGTTTCCGCCAAGCTCGGCAAAGCCGTTCTCGAAACTCACGCGCGTGCGCGTCGAGGATGCCTCGAAGATCATCGCGAGGTGGCGCCCGGGCAGGAAGGGCGTGAGCCGCATCTCGCCGCGCAGCTTCTTGAGGTGCACGGCGAGCACGAGCAGGTCCTCCAGACCGGCGCGCGTGTAGTCCATATCGGTTAGGTAGTGCCGTCCTCTCAGATACTTCAGGCCGGGCAGCGTCCCTACGTCCATCCTGTTCCTCCTCATTCCGGCGCCCGTTACACGACACCGGCCCCTGAGAGGGGCCGGTCCTCTACCCTGCTTTGCGGTCGGTCGCCCGGTCGGAGACGACGCTCGTTCCCCGCGTGCCGGCCACAATGGCCTCGATGTCGTCCAGGTTGCCGATTGCAGCACGCCTGCCGGTGGCACGCACGAACCGTTTGGCGGCCTCAACCTTCGGGCCCATCGAGCCTGCGGCGAACTCGTAGCCGTCGAGCTCGTCGGGTGCGACTTCGGCGAGCAGCCGCTGGTCCGGCGTCCCCCAGTCCGCGTAGACGCCGTCGGCGTCGGTGGCCATCACAAAGAGGTCGGCCCCAATCTGGCGGGCCAGTAGCTCGCTCGCGAGGTCCTTATCGATGACGGCCTCGGCGCCGACCAGCGTGCGAGTGCCGTCGGGCAGGTAAACCGTCGGAATGCCGCCGCCGCCCGCGCAGATGACGACCGCGTCCTTCTCGATGAGCCACTTGATGGGGTCGAGCTCGAAGATCTGCTTGGGCTCGGGCGAGGCGACGACGCGCCGGGACTTGTCGCCGTCGAGTCTGAACGTCCAGCCCTTCTCTGCGGCGAGGCGCTCGGCATCAGTACGCTCGTAAAGCGGGCCGACGAACTTGGTCGGGTTGTCGAACGCAGGATCGTCGCGGTCGACCTCGATCATGGTAAGGACGGTCGCGAGCGGCTTCTCAAAGGGAAGCAGGTTGCCAAGCTCCTGTTCGATCATGTAGGCGATCATGCCCTGGGACTGCGCGCCGAGCACGTCGAGAGGGTAGGGCTCGACGTGCTCGGCGTAGGCGGCCGCCTGGAGCGCGAGCAGGCCGACCTGAGGGCCGTTGCCGTGGGAGAGCACGAGCCGGTGCCGCTCGGCGATGGGGGCAAGCTCTTTGGCCGCAACCCGGACGTTCCTGCGCTGCACCTCGGCGGTCATCGGCTCTGACCTGCGGATTAGGGCATTCCCGCCAAGCGCCACCACGATGGTCTGCCTGTCCATCTCGTCACCTCAGAATCACGTCGACCACGTCGTCGATATAATTTGTTCGTCCGTTCGGACATATAGACAATAGGAGGTATACTCTTCCGAGTCAACACCGTTTCGCACCGAAGCAAGTGCACAGGAGGCCCTATGGACGAGCAGCCGAAACGTCGCCCCGGACGCCCTCGCACGCGCGAGAAGCTCGCCGAGCTCAGGCGCGAGGAGCCTATCGAGTCCCTCCCACCGACGGCTCGCAAGCTGCTCGACGGGGCACGAAGGATCCTCGAACGCGGCGGGTTCTCCGCGCTGAGTCTGTCGGCCGTCGCCGAGGAGGCCGACGAGTCGAAGGGAAGCATCGGCTACTACTTCGGGAACAAGGAGGGGCTCATCGTCGCGCTCGTCGACTCGCTCGTACACGACGCCAACAGAGCGCTCGTCACCGAGACCCACCGCTACCCGATGGGCGAGCAGCGCCTGCGGGCGCTCGTGACCGGAGAGCGCGACATCATCCGCGACACGCCGGGGTTCCTCGCGCTGCTCGAGGTGCTCCCCTACGCGATGCGCGACGACTCACTGCGCGAGCGTATCGCCAGCCTGTACGCGGGCTACCGCAAGACGGTGCTCGACGTGGTCGACGCGGCTGACGGGCCGGACGAGGCGACCCTGCGTCCTTTCGCGATGCTCATGATCGCGATGGTGGACGGGCTATCCGTCCAGTATGCACTCGACCCGGGCGGCGCCGACGTCGACGCCGCAATCAAGATGTGGGAACGGATGATGCGCTGCCTGTTCCAAGAGCTAGGCATGGTCGACGCCGGCTGATCAGCCGCACGCCTACGTCCCCGGTACCGTCCCCACCTTCACGAACGTCCCCTGACGATACTCGGCAAACGCGTGTCCCAACTCCTCGTCGGTGTTCATGACGATCGGTCCGCGCCAGGCTATCGGCTCGCGCAGCGGGCGGCCGGAGACGAGCAGGAAGCGTGCTGTCTCCTCCCCCGTGTTGCGGATGCGCACGTGGTCTCCCTCGGCGAAGAGCACCGTCGTCGTGTTGCCGGCCCCGACTCCGGGAGCGAACTCCGCGAAGCCTCCGTGCACGTACGCGAGAGCGGTGTAGCCGACACCGACGGGGTGTACGAACTCGGCCCCCGCAGGCAGCGCGACGTCGAGGTATTCCGGGTCGATGACCACGTCGTCGACCGGCCCCCGCACTCCCTCGACCTCGCCGGCGATCACGCGCACCTGTGCCCCGGCGCTGGTGGTGACGACCGGCGAGTCCTCCGCGGAGATTGAGCGGTAGCGCGGATCCATCATCTTGTCTGCCGCAGGCAGGTTCGCCCAGAGCTGGAAGCCGCCCATGCGCCCGTCGGCATCGCCCTCGGGCATCTCCTGGTGGATGATGCCGCTGCCCGCGGTCATCCACTGAACCTCGCCCGGACCGATCACGCCCGAGTTGCCGAGGCTGTCACCGTGCGCCACATCCCCGCGCAGCAGGTAGGTGATGGTTTCGATGCCCCGGTGCGGGTGCCACGGGAAGCCGGCGCGGTAGTCGGACGGATCGTCGCCCCGGAAGTCGTCGAGCATCAGGAAGGGGTCGAAGAGCCGCTCGGTGCCGAATCCGAAGGCGCGCTTCAGGCGCACGCCCGCGCCCTCGAGCGTTGGCGTGGCGGTAAACGTCTGTGCGACAGGGCGACGAGCTTCCATGGCTGCCCATCCTTAACGATTGTCCGATTCGCTGCAACACGGACCTGCCAGCGAGTGCGGTGCCACTCCCAACTTGGATGGTCAGGATTAGTGGCACTCGGCCGGACATCGACCTGGTTACCCGCGCCTCCCCCTCCTCCGCCAGCAATACCACGATGTGGTGTGCTCCTCAACAGCCGCTGCGTATCCCTGGCGCCGGCTGGGTGCGACGAGGCCACCGGGAGTTCACCGGGAGCGCCGCGCAAATACGCCGGCGCATCCGGCGGAAACGTGATATACTCTCCTGAGTCGAGCCAACAAGGGCTCGGAAGTTTGCGACGTGACAAACCGCATTCTGGCGGTCAGTCGCGTCGTTTTGTTTTGCCCCGTTGGGGCAGAGAAGGTAGGTTTGGAATGGCTGAAGGTAAAGTCAAGTGGTTCAACGCTGACAAGGGTTACGGCTTCATTGAGCGCGAGGATGGCGACGACCTGTTCGTCCACTTCTCAGAGATCCAGAGCGAGGGCTTCAAGTCCCTTGACGAGGGTCAGGCCGTCTCCTTCACGGAGTCCACTGGTCAGAATGGCAAGCAGCAGGCCACGCAGGTGCGCGCCATCTAGGGCACGCTCTCACGAGCACGACAGAGCCGGGCATCCCTCACGGGGTGTCCGGCTCTGTCGTTCCCGGGCACTATGATCGCGCCAGTAGAAGTCGCAGGCCACCCCGAAGCGGTGACCTTGAGATCGCTCGCGAGCGCATGAAAGAGGTTCGCGATGGCCAGGAGCGAATGCGGTCCGGCCTCGCACGATCACGAGGCGCTCGTGAACCGCGCGCGCAGGGAGGCGCTTGACTGCCCGCACGTGGGTGCGGCTCTCCGGGATGGGAGAGCCGCCTCCCTTCGTCGGGCGACCGCCGGCAGTTGGTGTGCGCCGGCGGGTTCTCGCTACTTGCCGCCGGTGATCGTGTCGGTGAGGCCGGTAGCGGCTTCGGTAGCCTGGTCCGTCACGCCGCCAAGCGCGTCGGTTGCCTGCGTGGCCACGTCGCCCAATCCCTCAGTCGCGCCGCCAAGCGCGTCGGTTGCCTGCTGAGCCACGTCGCCCAAGCCGGCCGACTCGGCTGCAGTCGTCGCAATCTCGCCAATGTTCCCGAGCGCGCCGCCAGCGGCCTCCTTGAACTTGTCGAAGATGCTTCCAAAGGGCATCTGGTTCCTCCGTTACTCGTGCTCCCGCACGTGAGAGCGGGCGCGTCGTCCACCGGGCGTGTCGCCCGTCGGCTGTTGCCCCAAGTCTACCCAAGTCCAGGCCGGTTGAATGGTGCAAGGAGCGTCACGCACACAATACACACAGCTGCTGAGCGATCAACTGCCGGGGCGATCATGTTGAGACTGCCCGAAATCGAGCGGGCTCGACCGTTGGCGTCTCCGGAAGTGGTGTACGAACGCCCGGCCGCCTGACGAGGTGGTCTCTGCGGTCAAGGAGACCCTCGCATGGCCGCGCTGTCTGATGACGCGCGGGTTATGCCGCTCTCGCGATCACCCTGCCGACCTGTTCTCGCGAGACACCGAGTGTGAGGAGAGACTTCACGAGCAGGTCGATCGAAACGGTCGGGTCCGCCGCCTCCATCTTGGCCACGCGCGACTGGCTGGACCCGAGCAGACGTGCGACGTGGGTCTGTGTCCAGCCGTGACCCACTCGGACATCGCGAAGGTGGTCCGCGAGCGCGAGCTTAAGCTCGACGAACGCGGCCTCCTCCGGACTGAGACCGAGGAAGTCCGCAGCGTCACCGGTGCGCCAACCGCCGGCCTTGAGGCGGTCTGTCTTGGCCGTATCCATGTCGCTCACCCCTTCCCGCGTGCGATCGCGTCGTACTCGCTGAACCTGCGCTTGCAGACGTCTATCATCGGCTTGGACGTCGGCCGGGTCCTCTTGCTGAACACCTCGCCGATCACGACGGCGTCCGGGTCAATCCGATAGATGATCCGCCACGTCCCAGCCTCGTCGGAAATTCTCAGTTCGTGACAGCGCGGGCCAATCGCCGGCATGGGCCGGGAGTGCGGCGGGCCAAACGAATCATCGCGCTGGAGCCTGCGGAGCAGCACGCCGGCCTCGATCCGCGCAGCGGCTGAGAACGGCGGCGTTCACCTCACCGTGCAGGCGCACCAAGGGCTCGTGAGCCCAGGGATTCATCGGGCGGAGAGTACGTCCGATACGACATACTCGTCAAGAACGGCGCCGCCCCGGTGACCGGCATAGTCGAACGTTAGGCATCCCCGAGCTGATGACTAACCGTCCCCGATACGCGCTGTCACGATGCCCGGATTGCCTGCTCTGACAACACGAAGGACCGCAATAGGACATCACC
>DASSAH010000036.1:0-1790 GCA_035685585.1 Coriobacteriia bacterium | reverse complement strand
GCGATCGTGTCCTTGTGCACGTCGAGCCCGATGTGAGTACACTCGTTCATGGCCGGTCCCTCCGATTGTCGGCGCCGCGGGGTCACTCCCGCCGTGATCCACGTTATATACGGATCGGGCCGGCCGTCTCATAGTGACTAGATTGAACCCCGTCTCCGCACTTGGAGGGATCCGATTGCTGTTCGAGAACCGCATCAGCCAGGTCGAGCGGGACATCTGTGGCGTGCTCACCCATCTTGCTCACCATGTTCATCCGGCAATCGTAGAGGTCGTGCAGGAGCGCAATCGCGATGAGTTTGACTACTTCCGCGACCTGTTCGCCGACCGCGTAGAGGTTAGTCATTACCTGTTCGACGGGTCTGCCTGCGTCTTTCCTGGTGTCCGTCGCTACACCGCAGGTAGGGGTGAGCGGCAGTCCTACAATCCCGACTACGCGGCCATCATTGATGACAATGCCTTCCCACGACACATCTGGTGCTACCTAGAGAGTGGGAAAGGCTACAGCGGTCCGCTATGGCGCGACTCGGGGCTCGGTGAGTTTGAACTCGCTCATACGTTCGGGCACAAGACGTCAGAGATGGAAGCGGAGAAGCAGTTCTTCTCGTCCATGCGCCCCGACCTGCACCCATATGGGGACTTCACCTGCGCCGGCAACGTGACACTGCTGCCAAAAGGTACGGTTCGTCCCACGGACAACTCAAATGCTGCGAAAGCCGTGTTCTATCGGCGCTACATCGATCTCTACGGCGAAAGCCCGCTGAACGGTCGAAGCGGCTTCAGCGACACCCTTGTACCGGTTTGGTACAGCGATCTTGTCTGGAACGACCCCGTGTTGCCGGATGATTGGCGCTCCAAGGTCGATGACCTGCTTCGCTATCGGACTAAGCGAATCACGCACCTCATGCGGTCAATCTAACAAGCGGATCGAGCGGACGGCCACGGCGCTACACTGAAGCGAGCGGGTGGGCCGCCGCTCATCCGCCGGGCGTTAGCCGTACTCACGCCACCGGGGGTTTCGTTGGGATTGCTGGCCCGACTTCTAGCCAATCTACTGAGTCCGCATGGCGCACCCCTTCCTCCGGGCGAGCACATCTCAGCGGAACCGTGGTTCTCGCGAATCGGTCTTCCTGAAGGCGTCGTGCGTTTCGGCCTTCAGACGTACAGCCCTGATGAAGCTCCGCTAGGCACGTACGTCGCCACCAGTGACCCCTCGACCCGCTTCATGATTGACGGCCATGCACATCCGCTGGACGAGGCACTGGAGCGACTCGGCGAGCACCAAGGCTATGTCCGGCTGGTGGCAGAGGCGCCCGGCAAGCTGGCACTCCTCGAGTACAGCACTGGAGAGCCCAGAGACGGCTAACAAGCGGATCGAGCGGACGGCCGCAAGCGCTACAATCCAGTAAGCAGGTGGGCCGCCGCTCATCCGCCGGGTGTTGGACGGATGGCAGATCGGTAAGGAGGGGAGCAGCGTGGGGGCGCCCATCGAGGTCTACCTCGAGGTGGGCAGCAAGCTCACCCATGCGATCGTCCCGCAGCGGCCGGGGTGGTCACGCGCGGGCAAGGATGAAGCGGTGGCGCTGCAGACGCTCGTCGACTTCGCCCCGCGTTACGCCTCGGCGCTCGAGCTGCAGCATCTCACCTTCACGTGATGCTGCCCCGGTTTCGTGGACACTCTTCGTTAGGCCGCACTGGCCTCGGCTGATGTCAGTGTAGCGTGGATCTGCTCGAACACGAGCGGGCTCTTGTAACCGAGCGCGGAGTGCCGGCGTCGGCGGTTGTAGAAGCCC
>DASSAH010000035.1:0-9571 GCA_035685585.1 Coriobacteriia bacterium | reverse complement strand
CATGAGTGCGAGCGAGGTCCACCGGGCGCTCACCCGCGAGAGCGGGCTTCTCGGCATGTGCGGAACGCAGGACATGCGGGAGGTGCATGCGCTGGTCGAGGCCGGCGACGCCGACGCGGCGCTCGCGCTCGAGGTGTTCTGCTACCGCGCGAGGAAGTATATCGGCGCCTACTGCGCGGCGCTCGGCCGGGTCGACGCCATCGTGTTCACGGCGGGCATCGGCGAGAACGATCCGGTCGTGCGCGCACGGATATGCGAGGGGCTCGGGTTCTTCGGCGTGACCCTCGACCCCGGCCGCAACGCGGCACCCGCCGCAGGTGAGCGGGTGGTTTCGACGCCGGATTCCCGGGTGAGCGTGCTCGTGATACCCACCGACGAGGAGGCCGAGATCGCGCGCCTCGCGTACGCCCTTGTGCGGGAAGCCCACGGCCAGAAGGAGTGAGCGACGATGACGTCTGAGTTCAGCGGACCCGTCATGCCCGCGAGTGTCTTGACCGCCGAGGAGACGGCGCGCCTTGACGCGTGGTGGCGGGCGGCGAACTACCTCTCGGTGGGACAGATCTACCTGCTCGACAACCCGTTTCTAGAGTCCCCGCTCACAGTCGAGCACATCAAACCGCGGCTCCTCGGCCACTGGGGCACGACACCCGGGCTCAACTTCATCTACGCGCACCTCAACCGCGTCATCACGAAGTACGACCTCGACATGATCTATGTCACCGGGCCGGGGCACGGCGGGCCGGCGCTGGTGGCTAACACGTGGCTCGAGGGCACGTACTCCGAGTACTACCACGACGTCACGCTCGACGCGCGCGGGATGAAGCGGCTGTTCAGGCAGTTCTCGTTTCCCGGCGGGGTGCCGAGCCACGTCGCTCCCGAGGTGCCGGGCTCGATCCACGAAGGTGGGGAGCTCGGCTACTCGCTCTCGCACGCATTCGGGGCGGCGTTCGACAACCCCGGGCTCGTCGTGACGTGCGTCATCGGGGACGGGGAGGCCGAGACCGGGCCGCTCGCCGCGGCGTGGCACTCCAACAAGTTCGTCAACCCGTGCCGCGACGGCGCCGTCCTTCCCATCCTGCACCTCAACGGCTACAAGATCGCGAATCCAACGGTGCTCGCGCGCATCCCGAGGGACGAGCTTTTGAGCCTCCTCGAGGGCTACGGCTGGCGGCCACATTTCGTGGATGTCGAGGGGACCGAGGGCGTGCACGAACCGATGGCGTCCGCGCTCGACGCGGCGATCGGCGAGATCCAGGCGATTCAGACGTCGTGCCGCGCGTCAGGCGACACCGCACGACAGCGGTGGCCGATGGTGGTGCTGGTCTCGCCGAAGGGCTGGACCGGTCCCGCGGTGGTCGACGGCAAGCGGGTGGAGGGCTACTGGCGCTCACACCAGGTGCCGCTCTCGGGGATGCGCCAGAATCCGGAGCACGTGCGACAGCTCGAGGAGTGGATGCGCTCGTATCGGCCCGGCGAGCTCTTCGACGACGACGGAATCCCG
This sequence comes from Coriobacteriia bacterium, assembly GCA_035685585.1. Classification (GTDB taxonomy): domain Bacteria; phylum Actinomycetota; class Coriobacteriia; order Anaerosomatales; family SLCP01; genus DASSAH01. The sequence continues at coordinate 8,070 of DASSAH010000035.1, read as the reverse complement.
GTGGCCGAGATCCGCGCGCTCGCTCCTTCTGGCGCGCGCCGGATGGGCGCGAACCCGCACGCGAACGGCGGGCTCCTGCGCAAGGACCTGCACCTGCCCGACTTCCGCGACTACGCGGTCAGCGTCCCCGAGCCGGGGCGGACGACCGCCGAGGCGACGAGAGCTCTCGGCGTCTACTTGCGCGACGTGATGGCCGCCAACATGGACACGTTTCGCATCTTCGGTCCCGACGAGACCGCGTCCAACCGGCTCGAGGCGGTCTACGAGGCGAGCCCCAAGATGTGGGCCGGTGAATACCTGCCGGTCGACGCCGATGGCGGCAATCTGTCTCCGGACGGTCGCGTCATGGAGATCTTGAGCGAGCACACGTGCCTCGGCTGGCTCGAAGGGTACGTGCTCACTGGACGGCACGGACTCTTCAACACCTACGAGGCGTTCGCGCACATCATCGACTCGATGTTCAACCAGCATGCGAAGTGGCTGAAGGTCGCGTCCAACGAGGTCCCGTGGCGGGCGTCGGTCTCCTCGGTGAACATCCTCATGTCCTCGCACGTGTGGCGCCAGGACCACAACGGGTTCTCGCACCAAGATCCCGGCTTCATCGACAACGTCGTGAACAAGAAGGGCGACGTGATCCGCGTCTACCTGCCGCCCGACGCCAACTCCCTGCTTGTCATCGCCGACCGGTGTTTGCGCAGCCGCGACCACGTAAACGTCATCGTCGCGGGCAAGCAGCCCGCGCTCCAGTACCTGCCGATGGACGACGCGGTCAAGCACTGCTCGACGGGCATCGGCATCTGGGAATGGGCGAGCAACGACTTCGGTCATGAGCCCGACGTCGTGATGGCGTGCTGCGGGGACGTGCCCACGCTCGAGACGCTCGCCGCGGTCGCCATCTTGCGCGAGTGGGCGCCTGAGCTCAAGGTGCGCGTCGTGAACGTGGTCGACCTCATGACGCTCACGCCGCCCGAAGAGCACCCGCACGGCATCACCAACAAGGAGTTCGACGCGCTCTTCACGACGCACGCGCCGATCATATTCGCGTTCCACGGCTACCCATGGCTCATCCACCGGCTCGCGTACCGGCGCACCAACCACCCCAACCTGCATGTGCGCGGCTACAAGGAGGAGGGTACGACGACCACGCCGTTCGACATGGCGGTGCGCAACGACCTCGACCGGTACCACCTGTTCGGTGACGTCATCGACCGCGTCGGGTCGCTCTCGCCCATCGCGGCGTACGCGCGGCAGTTCATCCGCGACGCGCTCGTCGAGCATCGGGAGTACGTCACGACCTACGGCGAGGACCTGCCGGCGATCAGCGAGTGGCGCTGGCCAGGGTAGGGGCTGGACGCTACTCGGGCTCGACCACTCGCGACTTGCGCAGCAGCCACCAGGAGATCGCGAGCGCCACCAGCAGCGCCGCGAGGCCTATCGCGGTCTGGAGGTAGTACTCGGCGGTGGGCTCGAAGACCACGAACTTCCGGGCGATGGCCACGAAGGCCGCCTCCAGCACGGTCGGGATGACGTCGCGATTGTTCATGTAGGCGAGCGCGATCCGGAATAGCTCGATGACGATGAAGATCTCGAGCGCGGTGGAGACAAGGCGGGTGAACTCCGCTCGTCCGAACTCCAGACCATCGGTGACCGTGCCGAGCAGCTGCACGCCGAGCGAGATCACCAGCAGGCTCGCGATGACGACGAGGGCGGCCGAGACCACGACCTCGACCGCAAGCACGAACCTGTTGAGCTGGGTCTGGATACCCTTCGTGCTGAAGTTGTCCTGCCCCTCTGCCACCGCGAAACCTCCTGCGCCAGGTACGACCGCGTTACGGTGCCCCAATGGTCGCGCAAACTCCGGCAGCTGTACATACGCGGCCGCACCTGGCCGTCTCGCCGCGCGAGTCCCCTATCGCCGTGCGTGCGCCCGCAACGTCTCGAGCAGGTGCACCATCGCGAGCGTGTCCAGTCCGCAGTACTCACGGAGGTCCGCGTGGAGCCGCTCGGTCTCATCTGGCGGCAGCGGCTCCTTCAGCGAGCGCAGGTACCGCACGCTCGCCGTGTTGCCGTCGCCGATGGCGAGGCCGTCGTACGAGAGGTCCGGGCACCACGCGGGCAGAACCGCCTTGATCGAGGTGCGCCCGCTCGTCGCCGGGTGGAGCGTGTGCCGCTTGATGATGGGCTCGAGGTCGACGAGCCGGGAGATGACCGCCGAGAAGGCCTCGGCGAGGTCAGGCAGGGCCTCGGCGAGCTCGACGAGGCGCTTTCGCTCGAAGGACGTGTAGTGAATCACGGAGCCCGAGTCGCCGAGGTCGGCGAGGAGCCGCTCGGCAAGGGGACGCCGCGGGTCGCTGGTGTCTGAGTGCAGGTACTCGCGGTGCTCGCACGAGCCGTCCTCGCGGTGGACGTGGACCGAGTACTGGAACGGCGCCATCTGGTAGGGCCGCATGCCCGGCCAGAGCGGTAGCGCGGGCATCACGGTCTCGAAGTCGAGGTGGTACACGGGCCACGCAAGGGCGCCGAGTTGCCGGGCGAGCCCGTCGGTGTCGACGCGGGGGAGACCGCTCTTGACCACGCGGGCGATCGCGTTCTGGTTCGCGGAGAGCATGGGGAAGCCCTCGGGGATGTCGCGGATGCTGAGCACACCGAGGTCGAGGAGCGCGTTGAGCGTGCGGTCGCTCAGGAAGGGTAGGCCGGTGACGGGGTGCTCGCAGGAGAGCGCCGCGTGGCAGTGGGCCGAGAAGTCGCACTCGTACGGCGTGCGGCATCGAGCGCCGATCCGGATGGGGGGCTCCGGACCGGCGAGCATCGTCCGGAACCGCGCGAGGATCTCCGGGACCTGGGGCAGGAACTCGCGGACGTCGGCCGTGATGTCCTCGACGGCGAACAGACGCCGGGGGTCGTGCTCGCCACCGTCGTACACGTACGACCTGTCTAGGCGCACGATCAGAGAGCGCCGCACGCGCAGCCCGGCGCCCTGTGCGACGTAGGTCTGCACCGCGGCGTCGGTGACGTGTTCTGGCTTAAGGGAGGCGCTCGACTTCACTTCGTAGAGGTCCCACGTGCCGTCTCCGGCGTGAGCGAGGATGTCGACGCGCACAAGGATGTTGTCGAATCGCAACGCCGGTTCGTAGAGGACGGAGGCGCCCTCGGCAAGGAGCCGCGCGGTGGTCTGGAGCGCCTGCTCGGCGTGGAGGTGGTCCTCGGTGACCTCGACGCCACCGGGTACGAGGCCGTGCGCCAGGCGGCCGACCTCGGCGCCCTGGTCGAAGATCCACTGCCTGGCCTCGCTGACCTGGTCGGCGAGTTGGGGCGCGTGGACCGCGAGCCACAGGGCCTTCTCGCACTGAAGGCCCTTCTGGAACCGGGACTTGGAAAGTCGCGTGCTCATGGCTGGAAGATACCAGTCGGGTCTGACAGCGTGACGTTCACGCTCGTGCCGGGCGTGTCAGTCTTCCTCGGCCTCACGGGCCGAGAGGCGCTCATCAACCTCCCCCGAGGCCGAGCGCGGCGAGGAACGCCTGCAGGACCAGGAAGGTTGCGACGACGGCGGCAAGCGCCGCCACGAGCAGGACGGCCGTCTTCAGCGCGCTGTCGCCCGCACCCGCGGGCGCGGGCGGGGGTGGGAGCGGGGGCGCCGGCGCCGATGCGTCGGCCTCGCGCTCCCCGGGTCTCGCGTCATGCTCCACGTCCGGCTCCGTTCTCGGCGACGACACGCCCTTCTCCACGACGGTTTGTACCCCGCGAAACGTCGCGTGCCCGCCGTGCTCGCGACGTCATCCGTGACCGGGCAGCCGAAAGGGCCGGCGGAGTCCCCGCCGGCCCTCGGTGCGTGCGGTTCGCGCGGCCGCTACTGCAGCGAGCTCTTCGCGAGCTGTGGCTGCAGCTCCGGCTGGAGCGAGAGCGCGAGTTCGAGCGCGTCCTGGTCCCTGCGGGCGAGCCAGAACAACGTGGCGGCCGTGAGCATCGGGCCGAGCAGGAACACGGTCACGATGACCCACAGACCGAACTCGAACCCGTAGATGACGCCCCACGCCACGGCGCCCATCGTCGCGAGCACGAGCAGGAACGCCGTCACCCGCTCGTAGTACCAGCCGATGATCAGGGTGGCCGCAGTCGCGACGAGCGGGATGAGCGCGGTCATGAGCGCGCCCTGCATCGCGTTCTGCTCGAAGACGAACAGTCCCGCGAGGCTCGCGGCCGACCAGAACAGGCCGCCGGCGATCACGAATCCGCGGGCGACGTTGCGCTCGATCGCGATCCGAGCGCGGGTGTCCGCTACCTTCGCGGTGCTGATCTCGCGGGATGAGACCACGTCGTAGGCCATCGCTCCGAGAAGCAGCGGCAAGACGAACAGGACTATGATCCCCGCCACGAGGCCCGCGATGGCAAGGGCACTTCCCAAGAAGAACATGGTCATCGTCCTCACCCTCCAACTGCATCGAGCCTCACCGGCTCACTGGACCTGAGATGAGTATCACCACGTCAAGGGCCGCGCAGGTTCGGGCCGAGTTGAGGTCTCGTTAGGGTTGTGTGTGCACCGGCGGCCGTCAGGCCACCGGGACCTCGAAGGAGAACGTGGTCCCCGCGCCCGGGGCCGAGCGGATGTCGATGTGGGACCCGTGAGCCTCGACGATCTCCTTCGCGATCGCGAGTCCGAGGCCCGTCCCGCCGCCCCGTGAACTCGGACCGCCGCGCCGGCCGTGCCGGGGTTCGTTCGCGCGGTAGAAGCGCTCGAAAACGCGCGCGTGCTCCTCGGGCTCGATTCCCGGGCCCTCGTCGGCGACCTCCAGACGCACGCGGTCGCCGAGGAGCACGCCGCGCAGGTACACGGTCGAGCCGGCGGTGGAGTGCTCGATCGCGTTGTCGGTGAAGCTCAGCAGCACCTGCATCACACGGTCGCGGTCGGCGAGCACCTGGACGTCGTCAGCGGGCGGCTCGACGGCCAGGGTGACGCCGTCCTGCTCGGCAAGCGTGTGCATCACGCGGGCGACGTCGCCCAGCAGGTCGGCCACCCATTCCGGCTGCTGCGAGAGCTTGAGGCTCCCTGCGTCGAGCTGCGCGAGCGTGAGCAGGTCGGTCACGAGACGGCCGAGCCGGTCGGCTTCCACCTGCATGGTGGCGATGAAGTCGTCGCGCACCGCGGGGTCGTCCACGGCGCCATCGGCGAGCAGCTCGAGCATGCCCTTGATCGCAGCGATGGGGGTGCGCATCTCGTGACTCGCGTCGGCGACGAACCGGCGCTGGGCGGCTTCGATGCGGCGCTGCTCGGTGACGTCGGAAAGCAGGAGTACGGCGCCGTCGACCTCGCCGTTCTCGCGGAGCAGCGTCGTGCAGTTCAGGAGCGCCGTGTAGTGTCCGAGCGTGACGATCCGCGCCGTGCTGCTCCCGGCGAGCGCGGCGTGGACGACCTCGCGGACGCCGGGCTCGGCGGTCAGCTCGTCGGCCGCGCGTCCGATAGCGTCGTTCTCCTCGACGCCGAGGAGGCGCGCAGCTTCGGGATTGATGACCCGCACCTGCCCGGCGGGGTCGAAGGCGACGACACCTTCGGTCATCGACTCGACGACCGCGGCTATCTGGCGGCGACTCTCCTCCATCACGCCGAACGCCTCGCCGAGCCTGACGGCCATCCGGTTGTACGCGAGCGCGAGGTCCTGGACCTCGTCGGGGACGAGCCCGGTGGGAAGCCTCAGCTGGAAGTCGCCCTCGGCGATCGCGTCCGCCGCCACGAGCATCGCGCCGACACGGCGCCGGATGATCTCCGAGAACGCGAAACCGAGTACGCCCGCGATGACGAGCGAGACCCAGAACGTGACCCAGATCCGGTCGCGCACCGAGTCGAGGATGCGCAGCGACTCATCGACCGGACTTGCGAGGACGACGACCCCCGCGTGCTCTCCCGCGGGGGTGGACATCGCGCGGGCGGCGAGCGCCCAGCCACCCGGGCGCAGGTCCGTCTCGGCGTGCGGCGCCGCATCGGCCTGCGCGACATCGCGCACCCGGGCCAGCGCCGCATCGGACGGGGCGGTGTCGTACGCTGATTCGACGAGCCGTCCTCGGCGGTCGTAGACCCAGACGCCGGTCTCGTACACGGTGCGGTATTCGAGGACGATCTCGGCGATGCGCGGTCGACTCTCCGCGGTGACCGGCAGCTCCGGTTCGATCCTGCGCGCGAGCGCCGAAGCGCCGCGGGCCTCGGTGGTCGACACTTTGTCGGCGAGCGCGGCCTGGAGTCCGGCCGAGACCGAGCCGGAGAGCACGAGCATGGCCACCACGACCACGAAGACGATGAGCCCCGTCTGCCAGAGGCGGATCGACGCCTTGCGCCTCGGCATCGCGCTACGGCTCCCTCAGGCGGTAGCCGTATCCGCGCACGGTGAGGATGTACTCGGGGCGCTTGGGATCGGCCTCGAGCTTCTCGCGTATGTTGTGGATGTGGACGTCGATCGCGCGTTCGTCGCCGACGGGCGACTCGTTCCAAAGCGCCGAGAGGATCGCTTGGCGGGAGTACGCGGTGCCCGGCTGCTTCGCGAGGTGGAGCAGGATTCCGTATTCCGAACTCGTGAGGTGGATCGGCTGGCTCTCGAGCTTCACGACGCGCGAGCGGGTGTCGATCTCGAGCCCTCCCACAGCGATGCACGTCTTCTCGGGCGAGCCTTCCGCGCGGCGCAGGATCGCCTTGACGCGGCTCACGAGCTCTCGCGGCGAGAACGGTTTGGTGACGTAGTCATCGGCCCCGAACTCGAGGCCGAGCACCCGGTCGACCTCATCACCCCTCGCTGAGAGCATCAGGATCGGGGTGTCGGAGCGTGTCCGCAGGTCACGGGCGAGATCGAGCCCGGACTTGCCGGGCAGCATGATGTCAAGGACGATGATGTCCGGTTCGAGCTCCTCGAACATCATCTCCGCGCCTGCGGCGTCGCTCGCGGTGTGCACTTCGTAACCGGCTTGCTGCAGCGCGTACGTGACGACCTTGAGTATCGACTCTTCGTCATCGACGACCAGGACGCGTCTCACGGGTGGCCCTTTCGTCGTGCGGCCCGCTTCGTCCGGTGGTCCGCATGTCCGACGAGAATACCGGATGCTGAGAAGGAGACCGCTAACATAACCCTAACACTACGGTAACCGGTCGCGAATCGTGGCTGGTGTGACGCCTGGTACCGTCGTGTCGCCGCGACGGACGGAACGATGGGCGGGGTGAGTGCGATAGGGGCGGTCCGCGGACTGGAGACAGGATGCAGGCGGAGACCGCCGAGCCGTGCGCGCCACGCCATCGTGCTCGCGGGGATCGCCGCACTGCTCGCTCTCGGCGCAGCCGCGTGCCCCCGGCAGGTGCTCGCCGGTGAGGCCGCGAGCGGCGAGCTGCTCTTCTACCCGTGCTCGAGCTGTCATCCGCTGCCCGAAGACCCCGCGGACAGGACCCTTCCCAACCGGTTCGACGGTCACCAGGTCGAACTCGTGGGACACGACGCACTCGGCGAAGGAGTCCAGGCGTGTCTGGTCTGTCATGACGGTCCCGGGCGCGACCCGGGCCGCCTGAGAGTCCTCGGCGGGGAGTTCGTCCGGGTCGGCGGGGACGTGCCGCAGGTGTGCCGGGGATGCCACGCGGCCGTCTACGGCGAGTGGACGGCAGGCGTCCACGGGCACGGGCGGCCGTCGTGCGTCGCGGCCGGCTGCCACGACCCGCACTCGCCGGCGTGGATCTACGGAGCGCCCCTGCCGCCGTTCACCGGCACCGGGTTCGAGGTCCGCGCGGTCTCGGAGCGCGCCACGTTCACGCCGCTCGCCGCAGTCCCCGTCAAGGCGCCCGTCTACACCCCGGTGTGGCTTTCCGTCGCGACCGCGATCGGTCTGGCCGCGGCTGCGGCGTCGGTAGCGTTCATGCTCTCAGGGAGGTCCGCGAGATGAGCCGCCCGCCTGACCGTCCACGCGCGCCCGAAGGGCCCACCGTCACGCGCCGCAGCCTGCTCCAGGGCGCCGGCGCGGCCGCGGCGCTGCTCGCCGCTGGCGCCTTGCCCGCGCTCCTGACCGCCCGTGCCTTGCCCGCGCAGGCGGCCGGGCCGGACACGG
>DASSAH010000034.1:0-2327 GCA_035685585.1 Coriobacteriia bacterium | reverse complement strand
ACCATCTCGATGCCGACCCGCCCCAACCCCTCGGCCTCAAGCATCCTGCGAGCGACCTCGACGCCGCTCTGTCCGGTCGCCAGCGGCACCTTCGAGTAGCGGCGGTACGACGCGTTCACGAACCCTTGAGTGAGCAGGCCGAGTACGACCGCGACGATCAGAATCGGCAGATATGACTCGAACATCGGTCCTCCCGCGTCAGCGCGTGATGTGCAGGGTCACAATACCCTCGCCTCGGATTCTGCAAACCACTTGCCATCGTCGTGCGGGCGTCGGCGTCAGCGGTCCGCGCCGACGGAGTTCACGCGTCCCCGACCTCATCCACGACGACACCTCGCGCGTCGAGCCGCAAAGAAAGCTCCCCGTCCAGAAGGCGTACGAGCTCGTCTCCGACTATCTGCTTGCGCCAGCCCTGCAGGAGCGGCGAGTCCTCGCGCTCGCCGCCCGCAAGCCTTTCCAGATCCCCTCGGGATGCTAGCAACGGCGTCGCAACACCATGCTCTTTCGCCCGCGCTCGCACCAAGGCCGCCGCAAGGTCCACCGCACCGTCGACGTCGAGACTCCTCCGAGGCCGCACTTCGGGCCGGGGCAGCGCCTCTGAGGGCAAGGCGAGTCCTTCCCGCACCACCGCGAGCACCGGGGCATGCAGCTCGTGCGGCAGCTTGCCGGAGACCCCGCGCACAGCGACAAGCGACTCACGATCGGATGGCAGTCTCCGTGCGATCTCAAGCAGACTCTCGTCCGCGATGACCCATCTCCGAGGAATGTCTCGGCGCTGCGCCTCGCGTTCACGCCACGCGGCGAGCTTCATCAGCACACCCAGCTGTCGGGGCTTCAGCGAGCGCATCCGCTTGATCCTCAGGTACTGCTCTTCGGGCAGCACGGTATACGCGGCCGGGTCCGCCATCCGGTCGAACTCAGGTTGTAGCCATGGGAGCCGTCCCTCAGCCTCGAGGCGCCGGCACAACTCGCGATAGACGTGCGGAAGATACCTGACATCGTTCAGCGCGTACTCGATCTGCGTGCCGGTCAAAGGACGGCGCGCCCAATCGGTGAACGTGTCGGACTTGTCGAGTCTTACGCCAGCGATCTCGCTCACCAGGGTCCCGTACCCCACCTGTACCGGGAACCCGGCGAGTGTCGCCGCGACCTGCGTGTCGAAGACCGGCTTCGTGGCGTGTCCGGAGAGCGCGAAGAGCATCTCGAGGTCCTGATGGCCCGCGTGAAGCACCTTCGTGATATCCGGATCGTGGAGGACGTCGAAGAGCGGACTCAGGTTGTCGACGGCAAGCGGGTCCACGATAGCCACGACCTCATCCGTGGCGACCTGCATGAGGCAGAGTCTCGCGTAGTATGTGCGCTCACGCATGAACTCCGTATCGAGCGCGACGAATTCGGACTCTTTCAAGGTGCGTGACAGCCGATGAAGCGCGTCCATGTCGCTGACGTACAACTGACCGACCTCCGGCGATGCTGGCAACTTTGCTCTGCACACCATACCGTATAGGGAAGACGCGCCGTCCCCCGCTGCGGGCGAGGGCGCGCACGTTCCCGTCGCGGCGGATGCCGCTAGTGGAGGCAAGATGCGCGTCTTGATCGTCGTGAACCCGAGGTCGGGCATGGGAGACGCCGGGCTCTACGAGTACATCCGAGAACTTGGTCTGAAGGGAGTCGAGCTCACCCTTCGCTTTGTGACCACGAGCGAGTCCTTCACACGAACGCTTTCCGACGCGGACACCTTCGACCGCATCGTCGCTGTCGGGGGCGACGGAACGGTGTCCGGAGTCGCGTACGGCGCGATCGGCTCGGGCGTCCCCGTCCTGCCCTACCCCGCGGGAACCGCCAACCTCTTCGCGCTCAACATGAAGCTGCCCGTTGATCCGCTCGAACTCGCTCGCCTCACCATAGAAGGCGACGTGCGTGAGGTCGACATCGGCGAAATCTCCTTCGGCGCTGGCACGCGTCGCGGCTTCATCGTGGCTGCTGGCGCAGGCTTCGATGCGACCATCATGGAGGCGGCGGACCGGCTGAAGCCGACACTCGGCCCGATAGCCTACGTGGTAGGAGCGCTGCAGAACCTCACGCCGGCGGTGGCCCGGTTCACCCTGACCATCGACGGTAGGACGGTCACATCGGAGGGTATCGCCGCGCTCGTGATGAACGTCTCCCGAATCCAGTTCGACCTTGCCCTCACCCACACGAGCGACCCGTCAGACGGGATGTTCGAGGTTGTGATCGTACGGACTCGTCACGTGCCGGGACTCATCCCGACGGTCTGGGACGCATTCCTCGACCGATTCGTCCAGAAGCCGGACAACGTGGCCGGT
>DASSAH010000033.1:0-4891 GCA_035685585.1 Coriobacteriia bacterium | reverse complement strand
CGGGGTGGTGTTGTCCTCGGCGAGGACCACCTTGGCCTCAGCCGTCTCGAAATCCAGACCGCCTCGGGCCGTTCTGCGCGCGCCTATCGCGCGCGCCACGCGCAGGAACGCACGCAGGAGCCGCTCGCTTCGCTCGTCGGGGAAGGGCAGGTCGCCGTCGAGCCACGACTGGACGGTGTCGTAGTCGAAGCGGCGGTCGGAGCGGATGACCGAAGGCGTCAGGACGTACGACTCGACCTGACCTTCCGATGAGAGGTCCATCATGACCGAGAAAGCAAGCCGGTCCTCACCGGGATTGAGCGAGCACACCTCGTTCGAGAGCGCCTCCGGCAGCATCGGCAGGACACGGTCCACGAGGTAGACGCTCGTCGCGCGGCGCCGCGCTTCGCGATCGACCGCCGAGTCCCAGGGGACGTAGTGGGAGACATCGGCGATGTGCACCCCCAGGCGCACGGCGCCGTCCACGTGCTCCAGAGTGATCGCGTCGTCGAAGTCCCGCGCGTCCGCGGGATCGATGGTGACGGTGAACACCTCTCTCAGGTCCGCCCTGCCGGCGCCCTCCAGCGCGGCGTCCGGATCGACGCGCGCCTCGGCCGCCTCGGCCAGCGCATCGGGCGGGAAGCGCGTGCGAAGGCCGTGCTGCCGGATGATGAGCTCGATATCGATCCCGGGGTCGCCTTCCCGGCCGACCACCTCTTCGATCACACCTTGCGCGGCCGTCCGCCTGGTAGGGAAGGCCACGAGCCGCGCAACGACGATGTCGCCGTCGCTGGCGGGGACGCCGTCACGCGGCGAGACGAAGACCTCGGTGCGGATACGCGGGTCCGCCGGGACAACGATGCCGATCTGCCCGTGGCGCTCGTAGCGGCCGACGACCGTCCGGTTCGCCCGCTCGACGACCTTGACCACCGCGCCGGAACGCCCCCGCCTGCCGCGGGAGGCACTCACCCGGACGGCCACCGTGTCGCGGTGCATCGCACCGGCGGTGTCGCGCAAGGCCACGTACACGTCGCCTTCCTCGGCCTCGACGAACCCGTATCCGCGCCGGTTCATGATGATGCGGCCGACAAGGAGCCCGCGCCCACCCGCTCCGGCCGTCCGTTTTCCGCGCGCCACCGCACCTCCCGTCAGTTCACGCCAAGCGTACCCTACTCGAATCAGCGGGAGGCCGGGCCGGAGACGCTTTCTGGCCTCGGACGCTTTGACCGGCCCCCGCAATCCGTGTATGCTGTGCGCCCACCCTCTCTCGCCTGGAGCGCGCCACGTGGAGTCGGTATCACCGCTCGCCCCCTGCTTCATCGGCAGTGGAACCATAGCTCACCCTCGCGACATGATCCGTGCACTTGAGAGCCTCGAGCACCTGGACTTCGCCTACCGGGTCGACGGCTCGGTCATGGCGAGCGGGAGCGCGACGCTCGTGCGGTTGATGGCCGATCCCGAATCGGCGACGATGGCGGTCAACGGGTGCCTGTTCCTCAACGTCGCGAGCTTCCACTACCTGGACTTCCAGACGACCGAGGAAGGCCGGTGCGAGGTCCGGCTGCACGGTGACGGCACTCTCCTGACGCTGGTGACCAGGCCGGACTGTGAGGCTGGGACCGCGCCTCGGCAGCTACGACTCCTTGAGTCCCGCGAGTTCGGCATGTCCGAGCTTGTCCTCGCCGACGACGAGGACGAGGACGAGTAGGGGCGCACGAGCGCGCCACAGCCGTCCCGCCGGCAGGCCTACTGATCAGCCGCGCGCGTCGCCTCGAGGATCGCGCGCTGCAGCTGGGTGTCGGTCTCCCGCTCCGCCTGGGCGTGGAAGTCCATCTCGACGACGATGTCCGGCGTCAGGCCGACCCCGTCGATCCGCCGGCCTTTCGACGTCAGGTAGTGCGCGACCGTGAACTTCACCCCTCCGCCCCAGCTGAGCTGTTCGACTGTCTGCACGCTCCCCTTGCCGAACGTCTTCTCGCCGACGAGTGTCGCCCGCTCGTAGTCTTGCAGCGCCCCCGCGAGCACTTCGCTCGCCGAAGCCGAGTTGCCGTTCACGAGCAGGATGAGCGGCGTGGCGGTGACGGCCCCCCCGCTCGCCCGCTCGGTGACCTCGGGCAGTCCACGCTGCTCCACGCGCACCACTACACCGTCCTCGATGAACAGCGACGCGACTTCGACGGCCGCATCAAGCATCCCGCCGGGGTTGTCGCGCACATCGAGGACGAGCGAGGTCGCGCCTTCGCGCTCCAGGGCCGCGATCTCGTCGGCGAGATCGCCCGCGGTCTTCATGTTGAAGGTCAGGAGCCTGAGGTAACCCACGTTCCCGTCGATCATCTCGGCCATCACGTTCGGGATGTCGATCCTCGCCCGAACGAGGGTGAAGTAGCGCAGCTCCTCCTCGCCGGCCCGGCGGACGCCGAGCTCGACCTCGGTGCCCTCGGGACCGCGCACGCGCTTGACCACTTCGTCCGAACTCCACCGCTCACGCTTCTCTCCGTCGATGGAGATGATCGCGTCGTCCGGCTGTAGGCCCGCGTTCTCGGCGGGAGTGCCGTCGATGGTCGAGACTACGAACACCACACCGTCTCGCTCGGCGATGTTGATGCCGACCCCGAAGAACTCGCCCTCGGTCTCTGAGTTGAAGTACTCGAAATGGTCCTTGTCGAGGTAGGCGGCGTGCGGATCGTCGAGTGAGTCGAGGAGCCCCTGGACGGAGCCTGCGGTCATCGACTCTTCGCTCGACGGCTCCAGCGCCTGCCGCTCGAGCAGCCGTCGCACCTCGTCGACGCGATCACCGACGGTCGGGCCGGGAGCGGGAATCGACCGGAACCACGAGGGCCAGTCGACCGTCCGGTCGAAGACGACGCCAGCGAAGAACCCCGTGGCGGCGAGGGCCAGACCGGCAAGTGATACCACGAACACTGCTGTGCGCTTCATGACGCCGTTCCCGTCTCCCGCGACTCCGTCCTCAGACCCTGAGATAGCGCCTCAGGGCGAGGCCCGATCCGAGCAGTCCGATGGCCGCGCCGGCCAGCACCAAGAGGAGCGAGAGCTGGAGCATGGCAGCGGGGGTAAGATCGACCGGTAGCCACGGCAGCCACTCACGCACCCACGGCAGGAGCGTCGCCCTCACCGCGAGCACGGTGAGGATCGCGAGCCCCGCGCCGAGGAGACTCTGCATGAGACCCTCGAGCAGGAACGGCGTCCTGATGAACCAGTTGGAGGCGCCTACGAGACGCATGATCGCGATCTCCTTGCGCCGCGCGTGGATGGCAAGCCGGATCGTGTTGTTGATGAAGATGAGGCTCACCACGCCGAGCATCGCCACGAACACGCCGCCGATCATCCGCACGACGTTGGTGAACGCGAACAGACGCCCGATGATCTCCTGCCCGTACTTGAGCGACTCCTCGGGGTTGTCCGGCCGGTCACAGACCTTGAGAAACGTCTCGTTGGCGAGGATCTTCTCGGCCATCGCCTCGACCTGACGTGAATCGTTCAGCGTCACGTCGAGCGAGGCGGGCAGGGGGTTCTCGCGGATGTTCTCGACGAGCTCGGGGCTTCCCGCCATCTCCTCCCTGAAACGCTCGAGCGCCTCTTCCTTCGAGACGTAGTTCACCGATTCGATCATGGCGTCGTCGAGCAGCCACGCCTGGAGAGCCTCGACGTCCTCGGTGGCCGCGCCGTCTTTAAGGAAGATCTGGATCGAGACCTTGTCTTCGACCGAGCGCACGATGTCCGAGACTACGAAGCCCGAAGCGACGGAGACCCCGACGAGCAGCAGCGACAGGTAGACCGTGATGACCGCGCCGAGGCTCATCACCCAGTTGCGGCGGAAGTTGGTCGCCGACTCCCTGATGAAGTAGCCGACGTTAATCGCCATAGCCGTACACTCCTCGGTGCTGGTCGCGGATGATGTGACCATTCTCGAGCGCGATGACGCGCTTGCGCATCGAGTCGACCATCTCGCGGTCGTGCGTGGCGACCAGCACGGTCGTGCCGGTCTTGTTGATGCGGTTGAACAGGCTCATGATTCCGAGCGAGGTCGCCGGGTCCAGGTTCCCGGTGGGCTCATCGGCCAGCAGGATCGGTGGCCGGTTCACGAACGCCCGCGCGATCGACACCCGCTGCTGTTCGCCTCCGGAAAGCTCATCAGGGTACGACTCCGTCTTGTCCTCGAGGCCGACGAGCCGCAAGACCTCGGGCACCTGGGTGCGGATGACGTGCCTGGAGCGACCGATGACCTCCAGAGAGAACGCGACGTTCTCGTACGCCGTCTTGTTGGGCAGGAGCTTGAAGTCCTGGAAGACGCAGCCGATGTTGCGGCGCAGGTACGGGACCTTCCAGCGCTTCAGACGGACGACGTCTTGTCCCGCTACGATGATCTGGCCGCTCGTCGGCAGCAGCTCACGCTGGAGCAGGCGGATGAACGTCGACTTGCCCGAGCCCGAGTGTCCGACGAGGAAGACGAACTCGCCCGCCTCTATCTCGACATTCACCTCGGCGAGCGCCGGGGCGTCCGGCGCGTAGTACTTATCGACGCCGCGCATCGATATCATCTGGTGCACCGTCCCGCATACGTTTTGGCCAGGTCAGAGCAGGCCGCCGACCGGGCGGCCCCGAACGGTTATGGTAACAAACGAGCGCCTTCAGACGTGAGGCGCGCGCTGATGGTCACGAAAGCTCCACGCGACCCGATGAGCGGTCCTTGCCTCTGTCTAGCACGTCGCGTGCCGCTGACGCGATGTGCCGAGCCGTCAGTCCGAAGTGGGCCATCAGTTCCTCGGGGTCCCCCGAGGTCCCGAAGACGTCACGCACCCCGACCCGGGCCAGGGGGGCCGGGACCCGCTCGGCGAGCACCTCGGCGACCGCCGACCCCAGTCCGCCGATGATCGAGTGCTCCTCGCACGTG
>DASSAH010000032.1:0-1590 GCA_035685585.1 Coriobacteriia bacterium | reverse complement strand
CTCAAACAACGCCTCGGCCTCATCGAGCGCGCGGCGATGCGCCATCTGCGCAACCGGGTCGGACAGGTCGCGCACGGGCGCGGACTCGTGCACCGCGCGCGCGATGTGGAGCGTCATCGCGGCATCGACCGCAGCCTGCGGCGGGGTCGGCACAAGCGCAGCATCGGGCGCGGGCGCGACGGCCCCCTCGGTCTGTCGCCGCGCGGCATCCTCCGGCACGCCCGCGCGACGCAGCGCCCGGCCGCCATGCACGCCCACGGCGAAGCCGGCGGGAACCAAGGTCGAGAAGATCAGCCCGTGCAGGTCCATCGGATCGTAGTGGGCGGCGATCTCCCGATAGTCCGCGCGCTCCAGAATGCTCCGAATGCCTTGCTGCTCGATGGCGAATGCCGCAGGCCCGCCGGCCGCAACCAGCCCGATCGACTGGCGTAGCGTGGTGCCGGCGACCGGGAGCGCAACGGCCGCGCCGGTGACCAGCGCACGCACTGCGCCCGCGCCCCGGGCAACCTCCGGATCGACCCCCTGCTGCCTCAGGCGCCATGCCTCCTGCTCGCCGGCCAGCAGACCGGTCGCCAGCGCTCCGCCCGGCAGCCCCAAGGCCGCGCCCGCGACGATCGCCTGCGTTGCGAAGGCGCCGAACTGGAACACCGCCATCGACGCGCTGCCCGTCGTGGCCGGGTCGGGCGTCAAGCTCTCGCGCAGGCCGTGGACGAACGTGCGCGGATCGGCCCGGTCATCGAGCCCGAGCGCCGCGGCGGTGCGCTCGCGCTCGCGCGCGGCAGCCTGGTCGAGCAGCGGCAGCCGCCCGCCCGCCCGAGCTGCGCGCATGGCCGTTGCAGGATCCCCGCCCGCGACCCGCGCGACAGACTCGATGGCATCGAGCGCCCCGGAGGCTGGCGCGCGCAGCACCGCCCCCCAGAACCCGGCTGCGGCATGGCGCGGCGGCCCGGGCGGCGGCGGCGGATTGGCCGCGCGCACTCGCAGCGCCGTATCCGTCTCGTGAGCGAAGACTGACGAGTACACGCCTCACTCCCTCCAAAGCTCGGTGATGAACGGGCGCCCGTCCTGCGCGCGGATCACCATCCGTCCGCCGATCGACACGGCGAATTCGCCCGGCGTGCCGGTGGCTGTAAACTGCATGAGCCCGCGCATGCGGTGGAGTTGCGCGGCGGACACCGGTTCGTCGCCCATCAACAAGAACGACCCGCCGGCGCGGCGCTCCAGCATCTCCGGTGTCTGTGCCTGCACGAGTGCGCGCATGTGCGATGGGCTCGCGCCGTATCGCGCCGTGGTGCGAACGCCGTTGTGCTCCCAGATGCCGCCGGTGGCGAGAGCGACCGCGTTGCGCACGTTGCGCGTCGAGGTTGCATCGTGTCCGTCGGCATGCTGCGCTGCGGCGATCCGGTAGGCGTCCTCGACCGCCATGTCCTCGGCGAGCGTGGTCGGGAACGCGCCGCGCACCATCTCGCGGATCTGCGAGCGCAGCCCCACCTCCGCCCGCTGATCGAGTTTCACCGTGCGGGTGTCGATCAGCGCCTGCCCGCGCGCGATCATCTCCGCGACCGGCCCGCCGAGTGCCGTCCGGGTGTT